>JAPLMK010000075.1 GCA_026387085.1 Candidatus Omnitrophota bacterium | reverse complement strand
GAGATGATTATTCCCGGAGATAATGCCAAGATTGAAGTAAAACTAATCGCCCCCATCGCCATGGAGAAGGGCCAGCGCTTCGCAATCCGGGAAGGCGGAAAAACCGTCGGAGCGGGCGCGGTAACGGAAGTATTAGAATAATTATCTTTTGACAGGAGAGTGAATTATGGGCACAAAGTTAAGAATAAAGTTGCGGTCTTATGATCATCGACTACTGGATCAGTCGGTGACCGAAATAATTGAAATCAGTAAGCGGACGGGCGAGAAGCTTGCCGGACCGATTCCGTTGCCGACCAGAAAAGAAAAATATACGGTATTGCGCTCACCGTTTGTGCATAAGAAAAGCCGGGAGCAGTTTGAAATCCGCATCCACCGCCGCCTGATTGATATCGTTAATCCGACGGGTAAAATTGTGGAGGCGCTTACCAAATTGACGCTTCCGGCCGGGGTTGACGTGGAAATAAAATCTATGGTATAATTTTGATTTCTTGGCTGGTGTACCTGGCCGATAATACTAAATTTTCTTTTACTTAAATTAACTTATGGCCCTTGGAATTTTAGGTGTAAAAATAGGCATGACCCGCATCTTTAACGAGGCGGGGGCTCCGGTCCCGGTGACGGTAATCCAGGCCGGTCCTTGTCCGGTGGTGCAGCAGAAGCAACCGGAAAAAGAAGGCTATCTTGCCTTGCAAATTGGTTTTGGAAAAATACGGCGGCCGATCAAATCTATCGTCGGTCATTTTAAAAAATCCGGTTTAGAACAAGCGTATCGTTTCCTCCGGGAATTTTTGGTTGACGCTTCGGAACTGCAGAAATTTCCGGTCGGCTCCCAGGTTAAAGTTGATATTTTTGCGGCCGGCGAAAAGGTATCCGTTTCCGGGGTTTCCATCGGTAAAGGTTTTCAGGGAGTTGTTAAGCGTCATGGATTCGCGGGCGGTCCCGCTACCCACGGCTCAATGCAGCACCGGGCGCCCGGGTCTATCGGCGGCAGCAATCCGGACCGCGTGCCCAAAGGTCGGAGAATGGGCGGCCGGATGGGGGGCAAGCGGATTACCATCCACAATCTGGAAGTGGTGCGAGTTGATATGGAACGGAACCTGCTTTTGCTGAAGGGGGCAGTTCCCGGGGCGGAAGAAGGGCTCTTAGAAATAAAGAAAAGACATAAAGTGTCACCCTGAGTGTAAGCGAAGGGTCTCGTAGTAAGAATGGGATTCTTCGCTACCGCTCAGAATGACAAAAAAATCTATGGAAATAAAAATTTTAAATTTGTCCGGAGAAATTGTCGGCACGGAATCAGTGGAAACTGAATCCTTGGGTCGGGTGAACAAAAAGGTTCTCTACGATGCCGTCAATGCTTACCGGGCAAATCAGCGCCAGGGAAACGCTTCTACGAAGACAAAAAGCGAAGTACGGGGCGGCGGCAAGAAGCCCTGGCGACAGAAGGGCACCGGCCGGGCCCGGGTCGGTTCGATTCGCTCACCTTTGTGGCGGGGCGGCGGTGTTATCTTTGGGCCTAAACCGCGTGATTACCGGATAGATTTACCGGAAAAAGTCAGAAAAGCGGCCCTGAAGGAAGCATTTAAGGATAAAATCATTTCGGAAAAAATTTACTTGCTTTCCGAGTTCCAGGTTCCGGAAGCCAAGACGAAAATTATCAGCCATTTTTTGCAAAAATCTTCATTATCGGGTAAAATACTTATTTCTCTTCCCAAGGAAGCAGAACTTTTTCGCCGGGCGGGAAGAAACATTCCCGGAGTCATGTTTTCTGACTGGAAATCGTTGAATTTTTACAATATTTTAAATTCCGATTGCCTCTTGATTTCCCGGGACATTTGGAACGAGGTTAAAGAAAGAGCGCAGATATAATTATTGTACCTGACATTACTTATGAATACTGCCGATATTATCCGGTTTCCGTTAGTCACTGAAAAAGGTACTTCTTTTTTGCAGCCGCAGAATAAGTATCAATTTTCGGTTTTACCTTCGGCCAATAAACCGGAAATTAAAAAGGCAGTGGAAAAACTTTATAAGGTAAAGGTTGCCGCGGTGCACATTTCGAATTTTAAGGGCAAGAAAAGGTATTATCGCAAGCAGGTAGGAAAGAAGCCTGATTGGAAAAAAGCGGTTGTTACTTTAAAGAAGGGAGAACGCATTGAGTTTGTCTAAAAGAAAGCCGGTAACACCGACTATGCGGCATGCTGTTCTGCCGAATTTTTCGGAAATAACCAAGACGGAGCCGGAAAAGAAACTCCTGGTTAACCAGCGCCGGAAAGGCGGCCGGAATAATCAAGGTCGTTTGACGTTGCGGCATCGGGGCGGCGGACATCGCCATCATTACCGTATTGTTGATTTCCGAGAGGACAAGTTGCTGGCGGGCAAGGTTATTGCCATTGAATATGATCCCAACCGGAGCGCGCGCCTGGCGCTGATTCAGTATCCGGATGGTGAACGGCGTTATGTGCTGGCTACAGTCGGAATGAGCGTTTCCAGCCCGGTTGCATCGAACCCAGAAGCTTTGGCCGCGGAAGGAAACCGGGTTACGTTACGAACTATTCCCGAAGGAAGTAATGTTTGTTGCCTTGATTTGAACCCGGGCCGGGGCGCCCAGATTGTCCGGTCGGCGGGAGCGACCGCGGTTTTGATGTCCAAGACCGATAAATACGCCCAGGTAAAACTTCCTTCCGGCGAAATAAGATTTTTTCTGCTCGATTGCCGCGCTAAAATAGGAACTATCAGCAATGCGGAGCATCGTTACGAATCATTGGGTAAGGCCGGTCGTAACCGGTGGCGTGGCCGTCGGCCGATTGTGCGCGGCGTAGTAATGAATCCGATTGACCATCCGTTGGGCGGCGGCGAAGGAAAGAGTTCCGGAGGCAGACCGCCGGTAAGTCCGCAGGGAAAGCCGGAAGGCGTAAAAACCCGGAACCGGAAACGATTTTCTCAGAAATTAATCGTCAAGCGCCGTAACAAGAACAAGTAGGACAAGCGTCCCGCCTTCGCTAAAGCTACGGCGAGGCAAAGCTTGCTTG
>JAPLMK010000061.1 GCA_026387085.1 Candidatus Omnitrophota bacterium | reverse complement strand
TCCCGCATCCGGTCCTTGTGGTCCAGTTTTAACGTAATCTCTTTCTCAATTAATTTCAAAGTTTTTTCCATTACTCTCCTTGTGTATTTATCAGATGCGCCATAAAACCGGCGCCGAAACCGTTGTCAATATTTACTACTGCCACGTTGGGGCTGCATGAGTTTAACATTGTCAAGAGCGGGGTCAATCCGGCAAACGAGGCGCCGTATCCGACGGACGTAGGAACGCCGATGACCGGCCTTCCGGCGATACCGGCTACTACCGAAGGCAGGGCGCCTTCCATCCCGGCCACCGCTACGATGCAGGCTGCTTTCTGGATGGTTTCCACCGAATCCAGGAGCCGGTGCAGTCCGGCCACGCCGGCATCATAAACGGTCTTTACCCGACTGCCCATTATCCGGGCGGTAATTTCCGCTTCCCGGGCAACCGGCAGGTCGGCGGTGCCGGCGCTGATGACCATGATGTAGTTTTTGGAGGTCGGTTCGGATATCTTGCCGGTTAAAAGGCGCGCCTCCGGAAAGTAAGTTAACTTGGGAATCTTTTTTTGCAGCAGCTCCGCCCGTTTGGCTTCGAGCCGGGTCACCAGAAACTTTTCCGGATGGTCCCGGATAATCTCCTTTACGAGTGTTAGTAAATGTTCGTCGGTCTTTCCCGGCGCGTAGATGACTTCCGGAAAACCGCAGCGCAGGGCCCGGTGCGTATCGAGCCGGGCAAAACCAAGGTCGCGGTAGGGCAGGGATTTCAGTTTCGCCAGAACTGCCTCCGCGTCTTTCCGTCCCGCCTTAAAATCTTTCAGCAACTCCCGTAAATGTTTTTCGTCCATATCAATCCTTATGGCCTGAAATGCGCCTCAATAATCCGCCCAACGATTTGCTTGCCGCGGTCATTTCCGTGAACGGCATCGCGCTGGAACCATTGCCAGGGTTTGCCGGATTTGCCCAGATAATTATGCCACGCCGTGGCGGCATCCAAAAATTCGACCTGAAGTTCTTCGGCCAGTTTCCGTTGTTTTTTCACAAAATGGTTTATTGTCCGGATTTGCGCCGGGATGTCGTCATCCGGTTTTTTCTGATTGTATTTGCGCCAGTCTTTTCCCAGCGGACCGGACATTAATAAAATCTCACAGCCGATTTGTTGCCGGGTCATCTTGATGACTTTACGGATCGCGGCGATGTCATTTTTATGGGAAAGTCCGCCGATAATCAGCAGGCCGGGCTTGAGATTGGACACATAACTTTTGAAATGTTCCGGTTCCTGATAGTACCGGCAGCCGGTTGAACCCCGCACGGAACTGATGAATTTCAGGTCGGCTTTGGGATAAAGCCGCATCAGCAATGACTGGAAATTAGAATTGAAAGTGTCGTTGATGATACTGTCTCCAAGCATTACCACCCGCCAGGGCTTGCCTGATTTTAGCGCCGCAAAAGTTTTCGGCAGCAACTTAAGCCGGTTTGCCGGGGCAGTATCGGACAAGGGCGGCAGTGTCCGGTAAAGACGGTCGCACCATTGAGCGGCGTCTTGAGCCGAAATTGGTTTTAATTGCAGGTTCCAGACTTCAACTCCTTTTACGGACTGCAAAAACGGGTGTATTCCGGTGGCTTTTTCACGTCCGTAAATCACCTGTTTATAATGGCGTTTTGTTTTACTGCCATAGACCGAGGAGTAGATATCTGCAACAAGTATTTTATCTTTTTTATCGCTGAAAAAAACACCCCAGTAACAATTTTCCGGAGTTTTAGCATCGAAACTGAGCGCGTAAAATTCAAACTCATTTTTACTGGCGGGAACAGAGGGCCCGAGTAACCGGCCGTTTTTATCGGAACAATAGCCCTCTGCTTGATTATGAATTTGTCCGCCGGTATTGGCGGCCGGAATGAATTTCCAGCCTTCTGTTTTTTCGCTGATTTTACCGGGCCAGGAATAAAATATACCTTTCGCAACTCCGGCGGCGGTAATTTTTTCGTCCATAATTTTTTATATTTATCCGCCTGCTTATTCCCGTGGTTTTTTAGCTGCCCAGGATTTCGCGCGTCAGGGCAACGTTTTCTTCGATGATGCCGTCTTTATCGCCGCGGTACATACCGACCAGCACCGCGTCCGTAGTTTTGATTTGTTCGAAAGCATATTCGAACGCCATGCGCGGGTCGATCCGGCCCGCACCCATGATTTTGTAGGCGATGCACGGCTTCTTAATCCGGCGCACGCATTCGAACGCCGGACCGATATTATTCAAGTTGAATTTTTCTCCCTTCCCTTCGTGTACGCTCCCGCAGTCAAAACAGCACACGACGTGGAAATCGACAATGTTCAGGCTGTCTACCCATAAATGCGCTTCCGGAGTGTGGCCGGCCACACCCACGGGTATTCCGCGCGACCGGGCATGCTCGCACCAGGTCCGTAATGTTTTATCGTCTTTCCGGCGGTAGATGTCGTCGATATGGGCCCCATGAAAAAAGAGCGCTTTACATCCGATTTTTATTGCTTCGTCAATGGATTTGAGCATCGGGTTTTTACGTTCGGCGAGTTGCGTAATCCACTGAAGTTTTCCCCCATCATTCAGGTACTCGCGCACCGCTTGAATAACGTGGCTGGTTTCGTTGTTGGTAACCATCGCATTGATGCCGGCGGCTTCCGCGCGCGCCCAGGTCTCCTTGATGCGTTCGACTGTGTAGTATGTCCGCATCTCGTCATCGCGTTGCGCGTTTTGATGACTGAAACCTCCAAACGGATTGGCGCCCAGGATGAGCCGCGTCACCTTGAGTCCGCAGAAATCAACGCTCGGTAACATCGGTGCTTCATTTTTTGCCATAAAGCTCCTTTCTGTCGCACGTTCTGGGTGTAAAAATTAGGTTACAATAATCCCGGCGTAACCTACTACAGAGTTCTTATCTCCGCAGGTATCACCGCTTGTATTATACATCACTAACTCTGCTTTCTTTGCATTGAGTTCTCTGGATGCGGCGAGCATAATAGCGGTTGGGCCGACCCCGCACATCGAAATATTCTTTTCCGCGGTCCGGCTTAAAAGCAGTTCCGGGTCCAGACCTAGTATCGCCTCCAGCGCGTATTTGTCTTTTTCCCGCGCCACTTGGTCCGGTTCGTAATGGGTCATATCGGAACTGGCCAGGATGAGCGTCTCCTTGTGGCTATTTTTAATGAAACCGGCAATCTCTTTTCCCAATGTTAAAATGTTTGTTTGTTGTAAAGAACGGACCACAATCGGGATAATTTCAAACCCCTGCTTATTGTTTGCAGGGGCAGGCTTATTTTGGGCGCAGAACTGCAGAAACGGAACCTGGACTTCCAGAGAATGTTCCGAGTGATGAGCGCTTTCATCCGGTTCCAGGAGTGAACTCTGTTTCCGGAGGTCTTGAGCCAAAGAAGAGACGGGAACTTCGCCTAAAGGCGTCTGCCAGGCGCCCTCTGTCATCAAGGAAAAGGCCGGACCAATCCCGGTGTGGTTCGGCCCTAAAATAATGACCAGTTCCGGGATAGAAATACGGCTGTATACCGCTCCGGCCACCATGCCGGAACAGATGTAACCGGCGTGGGGAACGAGGGCGCCGATGGCCTTGAGTTTTGCCCCCTCACCTTTATCCTCTCCCCTTAGGGGAGAGGAAGTAAAAGCGGAAGATTTTCCCGCCGGGGGGGAGGAGACAAATGAGGTTATCATTTCGCGCAGGGCCCGGGCGCTGGATGGATAAAATTGGCCGCTGACTACGGGTTTACGAAGCATAATTATTTCCCCTCACCTCGCCTCTCCCCAACGGGGAGCGGAATAAACAAAATCAAGCAGTTAGGTTTTCCAGGCCGGTCTTGGTAACCAGGTATGTATCTTCCACCCTCATTCCACCCCAGCCCGGGATATAGACCGCCGGCTCCAGCGTTATTACCATTCCCGGTTTTAGAATGTCCGGGCTCCGGGGGCTTAAGGTTGGTTCTTCGTGGACGGACAGTCCGACGCCGTGCCCGATGCTGTGGATAAAATACTGGTCCAGATTTTTCTTCTTCAGGACGTTTCGGCCGGCGGCATCAACGTCTTTGGCCGATACGCCCGGTCCGGCTTTTTTCTCCGCGGCTTTTTTGGCCGCGGAGAGGATGCGGAGAATTTCCGTTGCTTTTTTATCTTTTTTACCGGGAAAGAAGACCCGGGTAAGGTCCGAACAGTAGCCGGAATATTTGGCGCCGAAATCGACGGTGACCCAATCCCGGTTAGATATTCTATTGGTGGTTGGAATTGCGTGCGGAAAGAAGGTGCGCTCTCCGGAAGCCGCGATGACCGGGAAAGCGGAACCGGCCTTGCTTTTTTCCAGGCATCTTTGTATGAGAAGCGCCAACTCTTCTTCTTTTGCGCCGGGTTTCAACATTTTTCGCGCTTGCCGGAAGGCGTTTCCGGTAATCCGGCCCGCTTTGCGGATGAGCGTAATTTCTGCCGCGTCTTTTACGGACCGTATCTGAAGCGGAAGAAGGCTTAATTCAAAAGACGCGGCCGGGAAGGCCTCCTTCAACCTTACGAAATGGCCGGCCGGCAGTTCCGGTTCCAACCCCACTTTTTTCAGGCCGGAGATAACGGATTGTTTATTCCATAATTCGAAGGATTTGCGCAGGGGTAAATTGCCGGAAAGATAAAACAGGGCCTCCTGGTAAATCAGGGGGTGGGTGAAAAGAATGATTTCCCGGGAAGTGACGATGCCGAAAATGTCTTCCAGGAAGAGGCCGGTAAAGTAACCGATATTTTCCGGGTTTTGAAGCAGGAAGCCGTCAAACCCGTCGGCTGTCATCAGCTCCCGGAGCCGCCGCTGCCGTCCGAGCAAGGTGTTTTTAGAGTAAAGCGGCCAGGAGGGCTTTTTGAAGGTGGAGACGATTTTCGGCCTGGTCCCAGACGATGGAATGAGGGCCATCAATTACCTCTTTGGTTATCTCCTCTCCGCGGTGGGCCGGAAGACAGTGCATGACCATTACCTTGGAGGGAGCGTTTTTCAGAAGGCGGCCGTTAACCTGGTAGGGGCGGAATATTTTTTTCTGTTTCTTTATTTCTTCCTGGCCCATGCTTACCCAGGTGTCGGTGTAGATGAAGTCAATGTTTGAAAGGCTGACTTTCGGGCTGGTGGTAATATTTATTTTTTTAGGGCCGTTTTTCAATTTTGCCAGGATCTCTTTCCGGGGCTGACAACTTTTCGGAGTTACTACCAGCATCTCCACGCCCAGGAGATTTGCTGTTTGCATAAGTGAATGGCAGACGTTATTTCCGTCTCCGAAATAAGCCAGTTTTACTCCCTTAAAACTGCCCTTTTTTTCCCAGATGGTGTAAAAATCAGCCAGGGCCTGGCAGGGGTGGTGCAGGTCAGTCAGTCCGTTGATTACCGGAACAGTGCTGTGTTTTGCCAGTTCCTCGGCCTCTTTTTGTTCAAAAGTGCGGATTACTATTCCGTCCAGATACCGGGAGAGGGTGCGGCCGGTGTCAGCCATCGTCTCTCCGCGGGAAATCTGGGTACCTTCCGCGGAAAGGTTCAGGGCGTGGCCGTCTAACTGCAGCATCGCCACTTCAAACGAGGTGCGGGTCCGGGTAGATGGTTTAGCAAAGACCATACCCAGGACTTTTCCCTTTAGAATCGGGACGCTTAACTCGCCGCGTTTGTGACGGTTCTTAAGACCTTTGGCCAGTTCAAAGAGATGGAACAGGTCCTCGCTAGTCAGGTCGCTTACCTGCAAAAGGTCTTTCTTTTTTAATTTAAACATTTTTTTAGGATGGAGAGGCCGAGGTCGGCCTGTTCCCTGGTTAGGGTAAGCGGCGGCATAACCCGTAAAACGTTGTACTGGGTGCAGTTGACCAGTAAACCGTTTTTCTGCGCTTCCTCGGTAATTGCGGCCGCGGGGACTTTTAATTCGCAGCCGATCATCAGTCCGGCTCCCCGGACTTCTTTTACCAGAGGTGAGATTTTGCGCAGCCGTTCTTGCAGGTACGCGCCCATGCTTACCGCGTTTTCCAACAATTTTTCTTTTTCAATCGCTTCCAGCACTGCCAGCGCCGCGGCGCAGACCAGGGGCCCGCCGCCGAAAGTGGAGGCGTGGGTGCCCGGTGAAAAGAGGTCGGCGTATTTTTCGGCGATGATGATAGCGCCGATGGGAACGCCTCCGCCCAGTGTTTTGGCCAGGGTCATCGCGTCCGGCGTTACCTGGTAGTGCTGAAAAGCAAAGAGTTTGCCGGTGCGGCCCATTCCGGTCTGAATTTCATCGAAGATGAGCAGAATTTTATGCTGGGTGCAGAGGCGGCGCAAATCTTTCAGAAAGCCGGGCCGGGCCGGGTTGACTCCGCCTTCTCCCTGGATGGGCTCGATGACGATGGCGGCGGTTTTCGGACCTAGAACTTTTTTAACGCTTTCCAGGTCGTTGAATTTTGCTTTCCGGAAACCGGAGGGCAGGGGTGAAAACCCTTTTTGCACCTTGTGCTGGCCGGTCATCGTCAGGGTAGCCAGGGTCCGGCCGTGAAAAGAGCCGGTAAAGGAAATAATCTGGTAACGTCCGTTCGGCCGGCCGGCAAGCCGGGCCAGCTTGATGGCCGCCTCGTTTGCTTCGGCGCCGCTGTTGGCAAAAAAGATTTTGCCGGGGAAACTTAGGCGGATGAGTTTTTCGGCCAATTGCGCCTGAAGGGGGTGCAAAAAATTATTGGAGAAGTGGATCGATTTTTTTGCCTGTTCTGCGATCGCCTTGACTACCCGCGGATGGCAGTGGCCGATGCCGCTCACCGCCCAACCGGGAAAGAAGTCAAGGTAGCGCTTGCCGCGGGTATCAGTTACCCAGGCGCCGTTTCCTTTTACCAGGCACAAATTGGTCCGGCGGTAGGAAGGAACAACATATTTTTGATACGTTTGCAAAACTTCCGCTTCAGTCATATGCATATTTTACAAACAATGCAAAATGGAAAATGTAAATTTTAAAATGCAAAATATCGGATTAGCAACATCTTTTATTTTACACTTTGCAATCTACAATTTGAAATTTGCAATATGTTTTTTAATCCGGTACTATCTCCGTGCCTACGCCCTGGGTGGTGAAAATTTCCAAGAGGAGAGTGTGTGGTATGTGTCCTCCGACCAGGTGGACTTTGGCGACTTTGTTTTCCATGGCGAAGAGCCCGGCGCGTACCTTGGGCAGCATGCCCGCGGTAATAATCTCCTCTTTAACCAGCGCTTTTGCCTGTCCGGGCCGTAAAATTGAAATCAGGCTTTCTTCATTGCTCCGGTCGCGCATAATGCCGGCCTGGTCAGTCAGGAATACCAGTTTTTCCGCTGAAATACCGACGGCAATTTTACCGGCGGCCGCATCAGCGTTAATGTTATAGAGCAGGCCGTCGGCGCCAAACGCCAGGGGCATAACCACCGGGATAATGCCTGCCCGGCAGATTTCGTCAAAAAAGGAAGCGTTCACTTCTTTTATCTCGCCTACCAGGCCGAGGTTTGCTTCGGTCAGGGTGAATTTGACGGCGCCCAATACCCGGTCTTCCGGAAAGATTCCTTGAGCTTTACCGCCGAATTCTTCGATCAGCGAAATTAATTCCTGGTTCACGGATAGCAGTGTTTCGTGAATTACCGCAATCGTCTCTGCGTCGGTATAGCGCAAACCGTCCACGAAGCGGGTTTTGATTTCTTTAGCGGCCAGCGCTTCGGAAATCCGGGGTCCCCCGCCGTGCACCAGGATAACCTTGATTCCGACCGCGGACATAAAGACGATATCTTCCAGGATAGTACGCGCCAGCCGCGGTTCACGCATGACTGAGCCGCCGTACTTGACTACCACGAACTTATTTTTAAAATTGAGGATGTAGGGCAGCGCTTCAATTAATACCTGCGCTTTTTTGGTTGCTTCTTCCATAAGTTTTAGTTTCCTTTTTCTGTGTTGTCATTCTGAGGCATTAGCCGAAGAATCTCTTTGTTGAAAGCGAGATCCTCGCAATTGTGGCTCAGGATGAGAAAAATTTTTACTTGGCGTAGCTTACGATTGACTTTAACAAGCGCAGCCCATCCGTTGATTTTCCTTCCTGCCGCGTCCAGGACGGATGGCAGTAGTGATACAGGAATCGTTCCGGATGCGGCATCATTCCCAGAATGTTGCCCTTTTCGTTGGTCACCGCCGCAACCGCCTCCGGAGAACCGTTGGGGTTTTCCGGGTAGTTGCGAGCCGTTTTTCCTTCGGCTCCGACGTATTGGAAAGCAATCTGCCCGCTTTTTTTCAGCAGGGCAAGGTCGCTCTTTTTTCCGGTCAGGAACTTTCCTGCTCCGTGGGCTATCGGCAGGGCGATAATCTCTCCGGACAACCCGGAGAGCAGCGGAGTTTTTCCGGTACAGCGCAGATATATCCACCGGTCTTCAAAGCAACCGGAATCGTTAAAGGTCAGCGTAGCGCAAACGGAATTTTCCCTTTGCGTAAACGGCAGCAGGCCTGTTTTAACCAGAACCTGAAAACCGTTACAGATTCCGATGATGGGCCGGCCGCTTTCCGCAAATGAGAAAATCTGGTCCCGCAGTTTAAATCTCAGCTCGTTGGCCAGCACCTTTCCGGCGGAAAGGTCGTCTCCGTATGAAAACCCGCCCGGGATGACCATTATTCCGTAATCGGAAAGGGAGACGGAACCATCCAGCAGGCGGCTGATGTGAACCCGTTCCGGCGCCGCGCCGGCCAGCGCGAAACCGTGTTCGGTTTCCCAATCGCAGTTGGTGCCGGCGGTGCGCAGTATTAAAACTTTCACTTTTCCTTTCTGTTTCATAAACAAATATTATACCACCAAACTCTGATTGACGGAAATATTAAACGGGTAGGTTGATACCGATCGGCGTTCAATCAAATATCGGCGTTTCGGCTTCGTCGGCCTATTCTGGCGTTTTTTTGTTGCGCTAAATTATTCCGGCCACCATTTTTTCCACGTAACTACCGATTGCCGGTGAAGAAGTTAAGCCGGGAGATTCAATTCCGACAAGATTGATAAATCCCGGCAATCCCCGTTTCTCCTCATGGGTAATTATGAAATCTTTGATTGGTTCTCCCGGTTTTTGAATTTTGGGATGGATACCGGAGGTGTCCGGTTTCAAATCCTCAAGTTCAATAAAAGGCAAAAATGGTTTGACCGAACGGTAAAATAATTCCCGGTTTGTTTCGTCTACGTCATAATTAATCTTATCGACATAATAGTCGTAAGGTCCGAGTTTCATCATTTCCTGAAGGTCGGGTACGGTGTGGATTCCCACGAAACCCGGTTTGGGAGGAGTTGGGTAGATAAGCCGTTGCGCCAGTTTGTGCTTGCCGCCGCCCACGCGGAAATATTCGCCCTTGCAATAAGAGATGCGGTAACCGGCTTCATCGATATCGATACCGGCCCGCGCGGCAATATTGCCTGATTCCAGACCGGAACTGTTGATTAAAATCCGGGTAGAGAAAAAGAATGTTTCTCCGCTGCTGTCGTTAACCCCCACCCGATAACCGCCGGATATTTTTTCGATCGATTTAACTTCGCAGCCGTAGATAATGCTCGCGCCGGAATCTTTAGCTTTCGTTTCCCAGAACTTCATCAAACGGTGCGAATCGATGATTCCCGCCGAGGGGACAAAAAGCGCCGCGCAAGCCGTAATGTGCGGCTCAAGCTCCCCGACTTTTTTGGAAGATATCAGGCTCAGGTTTTCTACTCCGTTCCGTTTTCCTTTTTCCAGGAGGTCTTCCAGGTCCGGCACCTGTTTTTCCGTAACGGCCACAATTAATTTTCCCGTCTGCTTGTAGGGAATTTTATTTTCCTGACAAATCCGGTAAAGCATGATGTTTCCGGCTACGCAGAGTTTTGCTTTAAGAAAACCCTCCGGATAATAGATCCCGGCGTGTATCACTTCGCTGTTGCGGCTGCTTGTTTCTTGCCCGAAACCGCTATGCCTTTCCACCAAAACAACATTCCTGTTTTTTTGGGCTACTTGCGAGGCAATAGACAGGCCGACAACGCCGGCTCCGATGATGGTAATGTCGGTTGTTTCCATGGTGGTTTACAGAACAGCGTCAAACATGGCTACGATATTCTCGGGCGGAACGCCATGCTGTATATTGTGGATTTGATTGAAAACATATCCGCCGCCCGGCGCAAATATGGTCGTCTGCTCCTTCACGTGCCGGCGCACTTCTTCGGCGGTGGCATGGGGCAGTATCTGTTGGGTATCGCAGCCTCCGCCCCAGAAAACTATCTTGTCGCCGAACTCTTTTTTTAAACGGGCCGGGTCCATGTTTGCCGCCGAGGTCTGGACCGGGTTAAGGATGTCAACTCCGGCCTCAATTAAGTGAGGTATGAGGTGGTAGATTGAGCCGCAGCAATGGAAGAAGGTCTTCATTTTGGTGTGCTGGTGAATCCAGTCGCAGATTTTTTGGTAATGGGGCTTGACCATCTCCGCCCATAAATCCGGATTGATAAATTCTCGGCGCTGGGTACCGCTGTCGTCAGCGGCTATTCCCCAGGCAAAACAGTAATCGCCGACTGCCTCGTTTATCAATTTCAGGCAACTGATGAAGGCCTCCACCGCCCGGTCCATCATCTCGTGACAGGTTTCTTTTTCGGTCAAAAGCATCGTCATCCATTCGGTGGGTCTGCCTAAAGTTACGACGTTTCTCTTTGCGGTGATAAGGCTCAAACCCAGAAAACAGACTCCAAAATCCCAACCCAGAACGGCGTAATCGGTATTCTGGTAAAGATGTTTTCCGTAATCAGCTAAAGCTCTTAAATTTTCGTCGGAAATGGTATTAATCGGGTCGAAGTTTTTTGGATTGAATTCTCCGGTTTCCTTGTCAAAAGAGGTATCGTCGAAATAGAAACCACCCCGGGGCATGCGGTAGGACGTGGGGGAGCCGTCCGGGTTAAGCAAAGTCCAGGCGTCAGGTTCTTCTTTAATTTTTGTCCGGGGCGGGAAGAGCACGTTTTGGCCGTTAAATAATTTTTTGGGTATCCAGGCTTCTTTTTTCGCCCACCAGAGCGCGCTATCCAAATCCAGGGGAAGGACGTCAACGCGGAACCTTTTCCTTATTTCTTCCTCGACCACCGCAAGCATAAACCGGGGGTCCTGAATTCTTGTTTCGCTTTTTAGGCCAAGGTATTCTTTGAGATGAGTGTAGGCGTCCGCCGTTATTCCGGAGGCCTTCATGCCTCCGAGGTCAATCGGGACCCGGTCGGTCCTGCGGAAATTAATTGCCTCGGTTATTCTTTCGCGGGAAGTCATCATGGCCAGTTCTCCTTTTGTCGGGTTTGGGGCGAAATATTCCGGTGGCCGCGTGTTCCTGTTTTTAGCCGGGAAAAGTATAACACGGATAGGTAAAAAGGACAAGAGCCATTTCTTTGAGTACGAGGCCGGATTTTTAGACACTTCCTTTTCCGGCGTGTTATTATACAGAAAGGTAATAGGTAAGTTATTCTAAACAGAATGCCACGGAAGCACGGAAGAAGCGAGACACGGAATAAAGCAATTTAGAATAGAAAGAACTAACATGAATTAAATTTTTTTCAGTGCTTCCGTATTTTTCCGTGTTTCCGTGGTAAGGGTTTCTTAATTTTTACGTTTTTGGACATTCCGTAACCAGTAAATAAAAAGGAGCGCGCATGCGTTTGACCAGCCCGGCCGCCGGAAATAGATCAATAGCGGGAAATCCTCTTGATTACGGCGCGGTTTATGACGGCGTTACCGATTGCAGCAAGGCGATTAATGACTGTATCGCAAAGCACGACCGGGTGGTCTTTTCGGGGGGCGAAGGCATCGCGCTCTGCCAGTCGCCGGTCATTGTCCGGAGCAATACCTGGCTGGACCTGGATTGGAATTTTACGATAAAACTGGCGGATAACGTTGATTGTGAGTTAATTAAAAACCGATGGGCGGAACAGGCCTATTTTACGGAAAAGAACGGGGTGCCGGGTTTTATCAACGAGGTATATCCGAATTTTGACCGGGCGGATTGGGTGCTGGGTGAAGCAGACACGAACATCAAGATAACCGGCGGTATTCTGGATGGCAACGGCGCCAATCAAACGCGGCATCATACCCGGTATGGTTGCTATGGATATCGGGGGGTTTTGTTGGTGCTCGTTCACGTTAAAGGGCTGGTAATAAAAGATATATTTATGTATGACCCGAATTCATACAACGCCGAGTTCTGCAAAATTGATAATTTTGAGGTCCGGAATATGCGGCTTGATTACCGGCAGGAGAGAGGGAATATTGACGGCATTCATTTTAATGGAGAGTGCCGGAACGGAATTGTCGAAAATATCTGGGGCAGGACTAATGACGACATGGTGGCGCTCAACGGCGGAGATTGCTTTAACCCCAAAAACTCCGGGTTGCCGATAACGCCGGAATTAGATAAAGTATGGTATCCGTTTTGCCAGGGGCGGATTGAAAATATTTCGATTAAAAATATTTTTGCAACCGACGGGTTCCGGGCGGTAAGATTGTTGGCCAATTCGCTCAGCGAGGCCAGCGTGCCGGGTGAAACCGAAGGCATGAACGGTATCACCATCGACGGAATATACGGAACATACCGCTGGGATATTTTGATTGTGTCGGGGTGGATCGGGGTTCCCAAGGTATACGATAACATTGTCATTAAAAACATAAACGCAGCGGTAACCAAAGAAATCAAAGGAACCAAAGGTTATATCTGGACGGAAAATGTAATCATAAAAAATATTACCATTGAAAATTTTACGCCGGCAGATAACGGTATCGCCGGAAGAGCCATTAATATCGGCGGGACGGTTGAAAAGATGACTTTGGTAAACTGTAATTTCACCGCGGATTTCAAGAAAAATAATATGCTTACGGCCCTCCCCTTTATCGAAGCGGGCGCCGGTAACGCGGTTAAACAGCTTGTTGTTGATAACTGTAACTTCATCTCCGACATTAACACGGCCCTGAAAGGAAATATTGAAAAGTTGGTGCTGATTAAGTCGACGCTGGATTGTCCGACGGTGCTGGATTGCGATTTGGTTGATGTTTCCGAGGATATGTGCGTCATATCGGGACGCAATAGCGCGGCCAACGTCTTTAAGCGGGCGCGCACCAAGAACCTGATAGTAACATCTGTTCCGACCAGTCCCATCCCGGGGGATGCGATCCAGCGGGAGGATGGTTCCTATGTTTTTAACGGGGTTGAATTCCTCCGGGTCACTTAGCCCGGCTGGGCCCGGCCTGATATTTTCTTCCGGTTACCGGACCGGGCGCCCCAGGAATTAGTGGCAGTATAATTA
This sequence comes from Candidatus Omnitrophota bacterium, assembly GCA_026387085.1. Lineage (GTDB taxonomy): Bacteria > Ratteibacteria > UBA8468 > MWAK01 > MWAK01 > JAHJUB01. The sequence continues at coordinate 7,191 of JAPLMK010000061.1, read as the reverse complement.
ACCGATATGAAATACTTAAAAGTTATTACGGAACAGACCGGATGGGCCGGGAGTTACGGAATCCGGAAAGGCGAAATAATATGCCTGCTTGACCGTTCGCCTTTTGCGGGAACCGTTAAAGAAACCGGTGTTGTTATTTTGCCGGCTGAAGTAAAACATTTTTTGCCTCCGGCCGACCCGCCCAATATCATCGCCCTGGGTTTGAACTACGCGGAACACGCCCGGGAAGGCAAGTGGGATTTACCTTTGGCGCCGGTTGTTTTTCTGAAGGCGACCACCTCCTTGACCGGACATCTTGCGCCGGTTATCCTGCCGCTGGAAGCGCCTTTTGAGGTTGATTACGAGGCGGAATTAGTTATCGTAATCGGAAAAGAGGCGAAGAATGTTCCGGAAGAAAGAGCGCTGGAGCATGTCTTTGGTTATGCCTGCGGTAATGATGTCAGCGCCCGGGATTGCCAGATGCGTACGGATAAGCAGTGGGCCCGGGCAAAGTCGTTTGACACTTTTGCTCCGATCGGACCGGTCATTGAAACCGAACTTGACCCGTCTGATTTGGCGGTGCGGTCGCGGCTGAACGGAAAGGTGATGCAGGAAGGAAAGACCGGAGACCTTATCTTTAAGGTGCCGGCTATCGTCAGCTATCTTTCCCGGCAGATGACTTTGCTTCCGCAAACCCTGATTATGACCGGCACTCCGTCCGGAGTCGGTTTTGCCCGCAAGCCCCCGGTTTTCCTCAAGCCCGGAGACATGATAGAAGTGGAGATAGAGGGCATTGGAACGTTGGTGAATCCGGTAGTTTTGGAGAAACGGTAGTGTAGCTAACGCTATTTTATCTTGTCATTCCCACGGATAGTAAGTGGGAATCCAGCCTTTCAAGGTATGGATTCCCGCCTAATACATGCGGGAATGACAACGGTAGCGCAGGGGCAAGGTTAGAGCGCGGAGTCCTGCAGGAACTTGCGGAAGTAATCAAGGATTGGTGAGGTAAGGTGTAATTCTTCTTCTATCTTTTGCATCCGGCCCGCCAGAAGTATAATCTTTTTCTTCATTACCGCCTGCGGTTCTGTTTTTTCCGCATCAGCCAGGTCATCCCGGATTTGAAAGGCCATTCCGAAGTCCCGGCCGTATTCGGCGAAAAGATTAACCCGCCCGTTCTTTGCCCCGGCAATCATCGCGCCTAACTTAAAGACCAGTTCAAAGAGCGCGGCGGTCTTCTTCTGCCTTATTTCCGCTAATATTTTTACCGTAGGATTTTGAGACAGGTGGGTAAGGTCCAGGAACTGACCGGCGGTCAGGCCGTCCAGCCCGATGGCGTCAATTACGGCCAGGGAAATCTTTGCCGGGTAGTTTTCGATTAGTTGCCGGAAGGCCAGGATTAAAAGGTAGTCAGAGGCCAGGAGCGCGGTATATTCCGGATAGGCGCGGTGCAGGGTCGGTTTTCCCCGGCGGAGATCGTCATTGTCCATGGATGGCAGGTCATCCTGGATGAGGGAAAAGGTGTGAATTAATTCTACGGCCGCGGCTGCCGGAAGCGCCTTATTTTTCGTGCCTCCGCAGAGTTGGTAAGCATGAAGCAGGAGGATGGGCCTGATGCGTTTTCCCCCGGAGAAGACCGCGTAGCGCAGACCGGCGGAGAATTTCTTCAGGCTGTCATTCCGCCGGGGCAGAATTAAATCCAGGTAATGTTCCACCCGGATTTTTTCGCTTCCCAGAAATTTTGATATTTTCTTTTTCAACTCATTCCCCTTAATTCTCTCTTGGCGATTTTGCCGGTTGCCGTGCGGGGCAGTTCGGCTTTGAAGATAATCCGCCGCGGAAGTTTATAGGTAGCGAGGTATCTCCTTGAGAAATCCAGGATTTCTTTTGATTTTGTCTCCCTGCCCTCTTTCAGGATAATAAAAGCCACCGGTATCTCGCCGGTCGGGGTAAGTTCGCCGATGACCGCCGCCTCTTTTACGTCCGGGTGCCGGCAGATGACCGCCTCCACTTCCCGCGGGTAGATGTTCATGCCCCGGAAATCGATCATCTCCTTTTTACGGTCCACGATATAGAAGTAACCTTTCTCGTCTTTTTTGCCCAGGTCTCCGGTCAGGAGCCAGCCGTCGCGAATTACTTCCCGGGTATCCTCGAGCCGGTTAAAATAGCCGGCCATTACGTTTTTGCCCCGGACGGCAAGTTCTCCGGTCTGGCCTACCAAGAGTTCTTCCCCGCTTTCGGAAACTATTTTTAATTCCACTCCCGGCAGGGGTATGCCGATGGAACCGGCCCGTCTTTTTTTCGGCGGATTCAGGGTAACTACCGGAGCTGCTTCGGTAAGGCCGTAACCTTCCAGGAGCGGGATGCGAAAACGGTCTTCAAAGGCGGCCAGTGTTTTCGGAGAGAGCGGGGCCGCGCCGGAGATAGCCAGGCGGATGGGGTTTAAAAGCCGCAGCATAATCCGGGTGGCGAACGGTATCCTGATTTCGCCGAAAATCTGGTAGAAGTCCGGGATGCCGATAAAGACCGTAATCCGTTTACGTATGATTTCTGTAATCAGATTACGGAAAGGGGTTCTTTTGGAAACGAGGAAGATAGTGGAACCCAAGGCCAGGGGCAACAGAACGCAGGTAGTGAAGGCGAAAGAGTGGAATAGCGGTAAAATGCAGAGAAACCGGTCGTTGCTTGAAAGAGAGATGGCTTTCCGGCAACTTTCGACGTTGGCCAGGAGGTTATCGTGGGTGAGCATGACCCCTTTCGGAAAACCGGTGGTGCCGGAGGTGTAGATGATGACCGCCACGTCAGAACCGGCGGTAATCGGCAATGGTTGTTTTGGCTCCGGGCAAAAGAGATTTCGGTAAGCGATGACCGATTCCGGGAGGTCAGGGGTATGGTCAACGAGAATTATCTTTTCCAGGGCGGGAACACGGTTCCTGAGATTTAAGCCGGTCCGGAGCAGGTTTGTTTCGGTAAAGATAATTTTAGCGCCGCTGTCAGAGACCACAAAACCCAACTCCTCTTCTTTCCAGAGGTAGTTGAGCGGCACCGGGATTGCGCCCAGGCGCAGGATGGCAAAATAGATAACGAGGAATTCCGGGCGGTTATTCAGGAACAGGGCGATGCGGTCGCCGAACTTAATATCCAGGTCCAGAAGGCCGGCAGACAACTGGCGTATCTCCAGTTCCAGTTTTTGGTAAGCGCATCTTTCTTTTCCGTAAACCAGAGCCGGTTTTTCCGGAAATGATTTACTGCCGGAGGTAATCAGGTCGTTAAGTACCATAATTTAAGGAAAAACTTTTCCCCGGCTGTCAATTGCCACCACCGCCGGAAAGTCCTGAAGTACCAGGCGCCAGACCGCCTCTGGCCCTAATTCCGGAAAGGCGACTATTTTTGCTTCCCGGATGTGGCTGGCCAGAAGCGCGCCGCAACCGCCATAAGTTATAAAGTAAACGGCGGAGTGTTTTTTGACGGCCAGCCGAACCTCCGCGCTCCGCTCGCCTTTGCCGAGCATGCCTTTTAAGCCGTATTCCAGAAGTAACGGCGTATAGCGGTCCATCCGGGAGCCGGTAGTCGGGCCGGCTGAGCCGATGACCCGGCCCGGTGGAGGCGGCGTGGGTCCGGAATAGTAGAAAGTTTGCCCGGCAACCGGAAAGGGAAAAACCGGGTCCGTCTTCTTCTTTTGGTCCGCCCTGATTTTAGCGGACAAGATTTTATGAACCTGGTCCCGGGCCGTAAAGACCACGCCGGAAAGGAGTACTTCATCCCCGGCGCGCAGAGTTTTCAGGTCTGTTTTGTTAAACGGCAATTTAACTTTTTTCATGGAATTTAGCGACCCTAAAAGGGTCGCACTACGAAATTTTCGGTCATTCCCGCGTGTGGTAATCTGTCATACCCGCGGATAGTAAGCGGGTATCCATGCACTTCAAGTGCTGGATTCCCGATTAAAACATTCGGGAATGACAAATTATTTACGGCTCAGGATGAGATCGTTAATTAGTTGTGTGGGTAAATACTTCCTTCTTTCATCTCCACCAACCGGTCGCAGAAATAGGCGGCCAGGTTGCGGTCGTGCGAGATGAAAAGGTAAGTCAGGTTTAGTTTTTGCCGTAGTTCAGTCAGAACATTGATTACCTGGGCCTGGATGGAAAGGTCAAGGTTGCTGGTCGGTTCGTCCAGAATCAGAAATTCCGGGTTGACCGCTAAACTGCGGGCGATGGCAACCCGCTGCCTTTCTCCGCCGGAAAATTGAAAGGGAAATTTGGAACCGTCGTCCGCGGAGAGGCCGACCAACCCTAATAAGTGGGCGACATAATCCTTTTCTTCGCCCTTGTTTTTGACGTGATGGTAATGGATTACTTCCTGCAGGATGTCCGCCACCCGCCTGCGGGGAGGTAGGGAGCGAAACGGATTCTGCAGGACAATCTGGACCTTTTTACGCCAGAGGGATGTCTCTTTTTTCGAAAAACCGAAGATATCCCGGCCGTCGTATGTAATCTTTCCGGAGGAAGGCGGGAGCAGGTGCAGAATAATTTTCGCCAGCGTGCTTTTGCCGGAGCCGCTGTCACCCAGAATTCCGACTATCTCGCCTTTGGCTACGGCCAGGTTGATATTTTTCAGGACTTCCACCCGTGCCAGCGGTTTACCTAAACCCGGCCGTACCCAGAAATCTTTCTGCAGGCTCGAAATAGATAGCAGCATAAATATAGTATAGGTTAAAAAAGAAATTAATGTCAATTGCCGGTTTGACCGGCGCGAACCGCCGCGATTTGACAAGATAAATAAAGGGGGGGTATAATATTTGTTTCCAAAATGGAAAGACCTATAGGCAAACCTGTTCTTTGACAATTTGATCTGTAGCCAAGCAATTTAAGGGTGTTTGGTGGATGCCTTGGCGAAAGCCAGCGATGAAGGACGTGGCTAACTGCGATAAGCCCCGGGGAGTCGTTAACAGACTTTGATCCGGGGATTTCCGAATGGGGCAACCCCTGAAGGTAAACCCTTCAGATTCCTGCCTGAATACATAGGGCAGGAAGGCGAACCAGGAGAATTGAACCATCTCAGTATCCTGAGGAAGAGAAAACGAAGTGATTCCCCCAGTAGCGGCGAGCGAACAGGGATGAGCCTAAACCTAACAGGCGTAATAGTCTGGATGACGTTGTTTGTTAGGGGTTGTGGGAGGAAGTTGGGTCGGGGTCCAGCCCGGCCGCCGAGTTACAAACCGAAAGTTTAGCCAAACAGACTGGAAAGTCTGACCAGAGAAGGTAATAGTCCTGTAGGCGAAAAACTGACGGCTCGGTGAACTTTTTTCCCGAGTAACGCGGAACCCGAGAAGGTCCGCGTGAATCCAGCCCGACCATGGGCAAAGGCTAAATATGTGCTTTCGACCGATAGTGAACTAGTACCGCGAGGGAAAGGCGAAAAGAACCCCGGAAGGGGAGTGAAATAGAACCTGAAACCAAACACTTACAACCAGCGGGAGGGCTATGTCCCAAAGTCGCAAGACTGCGGGAAATGCCTCACCGCGTGCCTATTGAAGAATGAGCTGACGAGTTACGATGCGCAGCAAGGTTAAGCCGTTTTAAGCGGCGGAGCCGTAGCGAAAGCGAGTCCTAATCGGGCGTCTAGTTGCGTAGCGTAGACCCGAAGCCGGGTGATCTACCCTTGGTCAGGATGAAGTCCTGGTAATACGGGATGGAGGTCCGAACCGGTGTTGGTTGAAAACAACTCGGATGAACTGAGGGTTGGAGTGAAAGGCTAATCAAACTCGGCGATAGCTGGTTCTCCCCGAAATAGCTTTAGGGCTAGCCTTCCGGAATTAGAGAACGGGGGTAGAGCTACTGGATGGATGCGGAAGGGCACCACCCTTCCTATTCCAACCAAACTCCGAATACCGTTTTTCTGTACCGGGGGAGTCAGACAGCGGGGGCTAAGCTTCGTTGTCGAAAGGGAAACAGCCCAGACCGCCGACTAAGGTCCCAAAATACAAGCTAAGTGGTAAAGGAAGTGTGTTCACCCAGACAGCCAGGAGGTTGGCTTAGAAGCAGCCATCCTTTAAAGAAAGCGTAATAGCTCACTGGCCGAATACCCGCAAGGGTGTGAATGCGCGCCTAAAATTCAACGGGGCTCAAGCTTGTTACCGAAGTCGCGGACTATTGTTCGTTAAGAATAATATTGGTAGGGGAGCATTCCCTATGCCTGCGAAGCCTGACCGTGAGGACAGGTGGAGGTATGGGAAGCGAGTATGTCAGCATAAGTAGCGAAAATCCCGATGGAAACTCGGGACGCCGAAAGTCTAAGGTTTCCTGGGGAAGGTCAATCCGCCCAGGGTTAGGCGGTGGCTAAGTCGAGGCCGAAAGGCGTAGATGATGCACAGCCGGTTAATATTCCGGCCCTGCCGTAACGGCGTTATCAGCGATGAGGGGAAGCAGTAAGATAGACCATCCGCTTATTGTATTGCGGTCTAAGCCGGCCGGGAATGGTTCTCTAGGCAAAACCGGAGGACCCGTTCCGCAAGGAACAATTCTCGACGGCGAACGGTGCCCAACTCCACGGACGCGGGACACTGGTCGAGTCAAACTGCCAAGAAAAGCCTCTAAGCGAGTCGTTGTGGCAACCGTACCGCAAACCGACACAGGTAGACTGGCAGAACATGCTAAGGCGCTCGGGATAATTCTCGTTAAGGAACTCGGCAAAATTGCCCCGTAACTTCGGAAGAAGGGGTGCCTGAGTAGTTTTTAGTGTAAACTGGAAACGAAAAGGCCGCAGTGAAATGGCTCCTGCGACTGTTTAATAAAAACACAGGTCCCTGCTAAGTCGCAAGACGATGTATAGGGACTGACACCTGCCCGGTGCCGGAAGGTTAACGTGAGGGGTCAGGCGCAAGCCGAAGCTCTGATCTGAAGCCCCGGTAAACGGCGGCCGTAACTATAACGGTCCTAAGGTTAATAATTGAGGAATTAAGTTAGCCTTAGTAAAATCTAGCCATATGCTGGAAAGTCTGGTGTATCTCACAGTACTTTATGTAGGGGCTCGATTCATCGAGCCCGCGGGTCGGATAAATCCGACCCCTACAAAGGAGTGAAAATCTGATGAGTGCAGACAATCAGCAGGAAAGACTAAAAACGATAGGGTGGATTGTAGGATTTATTGATGGTGAAGGATGCTTTTCAATAACCATACAAAAGAATTCTACAATGACCACCGGTTGGCAAGTTT
>JAPLMK010000002.1 GCA_026387085.1 Candidatus Omnitrophota bacterium | reverse complement strand
GCTTTATATTCCCGGGTAAGAGTACGGCCTTCCTCAAAGGTTTGAATTATGCGCGGCGTTAAAAAAAGAATCAACTCAGTATTCTTTTTGGTCATCGTGCTCCGCTTGAAAAGATTACCCAATACCGGAACTTTTCCTAAAACCGGAAACCGGGTTTCGCCTTTAATGTCATTCTTACTGATAATACCGCCAACCACCAGGGATTCCCCGTCCCAGAGAACAATGTTCTGGCTGGTGCTCCGGGATGCAACCAAAGGATATTTCTGACTTAATATCAGGTTACCGCTGATTATCGGCACATTGACAATCTCCGCAACCCGCTCCACGACTAAATTTACGGACAGGGCAACCGTACGGTTCCCCTGAATCAAAGGCGTGACCGTAAAAGTTGTTCCGACATCTACGGTATTCAAAACACTGGTAACTGTCGGCGCAACTGTAGCGGAACCGCCGCTCACTGTCGAGGTAACGTAAGGAAACTGCTCTGAGGTTGTAATCACGGCCGGGGTGCCGGAAATAGCCATGATGCGCGGACTCTGGATTAACCTCACTTCTCCGTCGACTGCCAGTGCGTTAAAAATTGCCGAAAAATCCTTATGGGTAAGCCCGAAATATATGCTGGCGGCATCAGCCGGCAAAGTCGCCGGAACTGAACCAAAGGAAGGACCCCTGAGCTGAACATCTCCGAGCATCTTGTTTTGAATTAAAAAGTTAATACCCAGGGCTTTATCGTTATTGTAGGTAACCTCCAGCAACTGCGCCTCAATCAAGACCTGGTTGGTCGGAATATCCAATTCTTTGATTAACCGGTCGATATCCAGCGCCTGCTGTGTGCTGCCGGCATCAGCGATGATCGAATTACTTCTGATGTCGGCCGTAACACCCTCAATCCCCATTGAATCCCGGACAACCTTGGCTATAGCTATGGCTTCAGCATAATGGAGCGGGTAAACCTTTTTGTTACGAACCGCCAGGCCGGCCGCAGTTTTTTCATATTCTTCCGGGGTCATAATCCGGATTACATTATCCTTTTCGGCGTATTTCAAACCATTGACGTCCACGATCAGGTCCAGAACCTGCCGCAACGGAATATCCGTTACGTTCATCGTAACCTTGCCGGAAATACCCTGGGAAAGAACAATATTAACCCCGGTTATGGCGTAAATTTGCTGCAGCGCCGCCGCGAGGTCAAGGTCGGTAACATTAAAAGTGACCAGCGTGTCGCCCATCTTCCCTAGAAGCTTTCTTTCCGGCGCCGCCACTTCATTGTAGGCCGACATAATCATTTCTTTAATCCGGTAACTGTGCTGAATGGCGCCTAAATATTCCTGGCGTTCAAAAGATAACCGGGCTTGTTTCAGGTAATAATTGGGGTCAATCAATTTTTCGGCCGGCACCTCTCCGGATTTCCCTATCTTATCCAGATAAGTAGACGCATCCAGTATAATCGCCTCTGTTTCACGAACCAGATTAAGCCATTCCTCTTCGTCGTTAATTAAAATTTCACTCTTTGTTGTATTTTCGGGCGTGGGTTCCAAGAACACTTTCTTGGTTTCGTCCGATTTCTTACCGAGCAAACGATAGGTGGCTAAATCCTGGTAAATACCAACATTTTTCGCCTTGTAATCTGAATCAATGGCTTTCACTCTGGCGAAAAGAGAGATTGCTTCCATATAGTCACCGAGCCAATAAGCCGACTGCCCTTCTTTGTAAACCTTAGCCGCCTCAGAATCGGCTTTCAGTGACGCAACTGCCGGACTTGCCGCGCTCGGCGCCGTATTTGCCACAACCGGAATCGGCTGTACCGGCGCCTCTTTCCTGACCGCCATTTGAGAAGCGCAACCGGACGCAAAAACCAGGAATAAACCTACAACCAGAAATAATTTTAGAGTGTTTCGCATAAACCCTACCTCCGCTTAGCGCCCCGTTAAAGGGCAACACTACCTATTTTATACCGTTAAATACCGTAAAAGTCAAGCCCGATCTTGTCATTTGTCATCCTGAGCCGTTTTGCGAAGGATCTCGTATTCTCGGATGAGATCCTTGCGATTCTCTCAGGACGACAAAGCGCGTCGGATTCTTAGCTCTCGCTCAGAATGACAACAAAAACGATTACTCTTGCTTCAAATAATAAAGCCGGTCATCTTTCACGAAATAAAGGAAATCACCAACCCGCTTAACCAGCTGATAACCTTCAATCTCTTCTCCGATAACCGCCCGGTAGGTGCGCTGCCCTTCCAGGAAGAAATATTCCTGTCCGGCCATAATCATCCGGCCCCGGTAATGCAAAGGAGGACTTGCCCGTTCTTCATTCAATTGGTAGGTATATCCGTCCCGGGCAAAATAAAGAACGCTGTTGCGATAATCGTATATCTTGAAACCTTCTACGGTATCGCCAATTCTAACGCGATATCCTCCGCTGGCGCCCTCTATGAAGAAGTAATCGATTCCGGCTACGTTAAGAATTCCACGAAAACGAAGGCTGGAAACCGGGGCCGACGGCGCTGAAACCGAACCAACCTGAGGCACGGTAATCTGAGGAATCTGGGCTAGTTTCGCGCTTTCCGGAATCGCTTTGGCTATTTGCGGCGGCGTAAATTCCGGCGGTTTGGTAATTAGAATCGGAATAATTGGTTTTATGATGGAAGACGGGGCGGGTACCTTCACCGGACGAATCCCGACCGCTTTGGCTTGGGCCGGCGTAATTTCCTGGATTCTCCAGAGTTCATTGGAAAATGGGTCTCGTATCCCTTCCACCCGGGTCATTCCTAAAGTCGGAGGTGATACTTTCGCAGTAATTATGGCTTCACTTGGAACACGTGGTCTGGCAATTGAAGCGGCCTGTTCAATTTGTTGACGAACATTTTCCAGGCGATTATTGAGCATAGCAATTTCCATAATCCACCCCAAAACTAACAACAGAAAAATTATCT
>JAPLMK010000108.1 GCA_026387085.1 Candidatus Omnitrophota bacterium | reverse complement strand
TAATGTTTTTTTATCCCATTCACCTTTATCCTCTCCCCGTTGGGTAGAGGGAGGAGTTAGGGGGAGGTAAGTATAGGCGCGGGGCCAGCCAATAAAAGCGCGCACCCGGGCCGCAATTTCGGCGGCGTCTTTACTCCAGTCAACCAGACCCTCTTCTTTAGTGATTTTAGCGGCATAGGTTGCTTCGTTTTCCGCCTGAGGCGTCAGGGCGGCGGTTCCGTTCTCCACTTTTTTCAGACTGTCTGAAGCTAGTCCGGCGCCGATTTCCGCCAGCCGTTGGCTCAAGGCCGGCGTATCTTCTTCCGGCTTGATTGTTACTTTTTTTTGGGCCAGAATCGGTCCGGCATCCATTTGTTGCGTCACCGCGATAATTGTTACGCCGGTCTCCTGCTCCCGGTTGAGGATAGCGCGTTCCACCGGAGCGGCGCCCCGGTATTTGGGCAGGAGCGAGGGGTGAATGTTGAAAATTCCCTTTTCCGGAATTTTTAAAACCGCCTCTTTCAACATTTGGCCGAAATCAGCCACCAATATAATTGCCGGACGGTTGGATTGCAGTTTCGCAATTATTTCCGGGCGGTTGATGTCAGCGGTTTCAATGACCGGCAGGTTCAGTGAAAGGGCAAGGGTTTTAATTGGCGTGGAAAGTGTTTTCAATCCGCGGCCGGCCGGTTTGTCCGGCGCGGTAACCACGCAACAGACCTCCGGCGCCAGTTTCTTCAGGGCCGGCAGGCCGAGTTCCCCGCTGCCGATAAATATTATACGCATATGTATCAACGGTGTTTAGAATGATGTTTAATGATTATTTCTTCCTCTCCCCTGCGGGGAGAGGATTGAGGTGAGGGGGATGCTTTTCTTTCTGTTCCAACACTCTTTGGATTACCTCCCAAGTACCTTCAATGTTATTTAATATATCCAAATCGCTAAACCTCAATATATTCACCCCTAATTGTTTCTTTTCACTTGCTGTCCCCCTCACCCCCGCCCTCTCCCCAGAGGGTAGAGGGAGATTTTTCAATAAACAATTTCGTAAAGTACGGTTTAATGTAATTTTAAGGAAGAAATTTTTTGCCTGCTACAATAGTGGCAAAGACGGAAAGGTCCTGGTTTAAGATTACGATATCGGCGTCTTTTCCGACGGTCAAGCTCCCCTTTCTTTTTTCAATACCCAGCGCCCGCGCCGGAACTTCGGTTACGGTTTTAAGGGCGGATTCAAGCGGGCAGCCGGTGAACTTCATCAGCCGCCCAATCATCCGGTTTAAGCCGAGCGTGGTGCCGACCAGGGTTTCTGGGTCCCGGCGGGCGGTGCCGTTCTTTGATTGGTATTTAACGCCGTCGTAAAGATAGGTTCCGTCCGGAAGGCCGGTTGAGGTCAGGCCGTCGGAAATTGTGACAAAGCGGGAATCGCCCAGCAGGCGGAAAGCGAATCTGACGATTTCCGGGCTGAGATGAATGCCGTCGGTAATAACCTGGCAGGTTATGTCTTTGTTTTCAAAAATGGCCGGAAGCGGACCCGGGAGCCGGTGGTTAATTGCCGGCATAGCGTTGAAAAGATGGGTTACGTGGGAGATTCCGGACTTAATTCCCTTTAAGGTTTCCGCGTAAGAAGCGTTGGAATGGCCGAAAGAAGCGATTGCGCCGGAATTAACTAATTTTCGGATTACCGGCGAACTGCCGGTCAGTTCCGGAGCGACAGTCATCATTTTAAGGGTTTTGCCGGTCAGGCCGTATATCTGGCGCAAAATATTCAGCGACGGCTTGCAGATGGAATCCATTAAAATCCCGCCCTTTTTTTCCGGGGAGACAAACGGGCCCTCCAGGTGAATTCCCAGTAAATTTGCGCCACCCAAATCCTGACCGGTATTTTCCGCCGCGATTGCAACCGGAAGGTTTCCGGCGCCCGGTTTAAAGACGGTGGTGGCCAAAAAACTGGTTGTGCCAAGCCGGGCAAGAGCCCGGGAGATGGTTTTAAGCGCGTTTTGGCCGGCATCCAGGATGCTGGCGCCGCCCGCCCCCTGGATATGGACGTCAATAAAGCCAGGCGCAACGATGCGGCCGGCCGCGTCCAGGACCGGGAAATTTTTATCGGAGGTCTTAATTTTTCCGATGCGGACGATGGTCTTGCCGTGTATCAGAATATCAACAGTTTCCTTTTTCAAGGAACCCGCGAAACGTCCGTTCCGGATCAGCAAATAGTTCGGCACATAATAATTTTAACGTTTTTCCCGCTTTTGGTCAAAAAATGTCAACGATAACATATTCTGTGGTATGATATTAAATTAGTTTAAAAGCGGGTCCTGAAACGGAGGAGTATATGGGTGTAAATATTATCAATTGGCTTTGTATTAGTCCCGATGATTTAATTGTCGAGCGGCAACAACTTATTGACGAGGGGCGTGATATCTCCGGTGTCGAGGTTGAGTTCCAGAAGTTTGCCGGATTAAGCCCGGATGATTTTGCGGGCCGGCAGGAAGAACTGCGCGCTTTTTTAGACCGGACCGCCGGACTTCCGATGAAGGCAGATTATCCATATCAGGAACCGTCAGACCTGGCCGGAATTAAAAAACTCCGGCCGGAAGGTTCCCGGAAGTTGAAAGTTTCCCGGAATCAAAAAGAACTATATGACAAAATTCTCGGCGCCTGGCTTGGGCGCTGCGCGGGGTGCCTTTTGGGCAAGCCGGTGGAAGGCTGGAGGTCCGGAAGGATGTGGGGGTACCTGAAAGATTTAAACCGTTATCCGCTTAATGACTATTTCCGGTCCGACGTGCCGGAGGAGATCCAAAAAAAATACCAGGTTTCCCAGAGCGCGCCGTTTATCAATCGGGTGAATCACATGGTGGAGGACGACGATACTAATTATACGGTTTCCGGCCTGGCAATCGTAAAAAAGTACGGGTTTAATTTTACGCCGGAGGACGTGGCCCTCTTTTGGCTGGAGAATATTCCCATCCTGCATACCTGCACCGCTGAGCGGGTGGCTTACCGGAATATTTGCCAGTTAATTCTTCCGCCTGCCTCGGCGGTTTACCGCAATCCCTACCGGGAATGGATCGGAGCCCAAATCAGGGCCGATTTTTTTGGTTACGTTGCAGCCGGAAACCCGGAACAGGCCGCAGGACTTGCCTGGAGAGACGCATCAATCAGTGTGGCCACGATGTTAGCGGCGGCTCCCTTTTTGTCGGACTTGAAGCAAATCATCGGAACCGGCCTTTCGGAGATACCCGGAAACTGCCGGTTAAGCAAGGGAATCAGGGAGATTGTTGCCTGGCACGAGGCGGGGGTGGATTATCAGGAGGCGGTAACCAGAATACACGCGCAATGGGATGAAAATTCTACGCACCATTGGTGTCACACGATCAGCAACGCGCAGGTTGTCGCGCTGGGCCTTCTCTGGGGCGGGGGTGATTTTGAAAAGTCAATCTGCCGGGCCGTGCAGGCCTGTTTTGATACTGATTGTAACGGCGCAACGGTCGGGTCAATTGTCGGCATGATGCTGGGGGCCAAGGAACTTCCGGCGAAGTGGGTCAAACCGCTGAACGATAAGATTGAAACCGGAATTTCCGGCTATCATCAGGCGGCTATTTCCGGCCTGGCAAAAGAAGGGTTTAATTTATATCAGGAAAATCCGTTATCTGCGGGTAATCCTCCGGAAAATACGGATAACCTATTATCGGGAAAAGGTTGACTTTTAGCCTCTTTCCTGATATTATTATATGCTATGGCGCAAGAGAATAAGTCAGCGGAAACAAAACAGGTGAAAAAAGACGGGTGGATTGCCTACCGGCCGGAGATAAAGTTGGTGGACTGCACCGTCCGGGACGGCGGCTTGATGAACGACCACGCCTTTGACGACAAGGTAATTAAAGCCGTTTACGAAACTTGCGTTGAAGCCGGCATTGATTATATGGAACTGGGGTATAAATCATCCAAAAAGATTTACGCGCCCGACCAATTTGGTTGCTGGAAGCACTGTGACGAAGATGATATCCGCCGCATCGTGGCCGATAATCCCACTCCGCTGAAACTGGCGGTGATGGCCGACGCGGAGCGCACGGACTACCACGAAGATATTTTGCCGGCGGATAAGAGCGTGCTGGATATGATTCGCGTGGCTACTTATATTCACCAGATACCGGAAGCGCTCGATATGATTAAGGATGCCCACGATAAAGGATACGAAACCACCGTAAATATTATGGCCGCTTCCACGGTTCGGGAAAAAGAACTTAACGATGCTCTGGAATTGTTGGTTACTTCCGAGGTCCGGGTGATTTACCTGGTTGATAGTTTCGGCTCATTTTACAGCGAGCAGGTAAGAAGTTTGGTCGATAAATATTTAAGTTATGCCAAGCCGGCCGGCAAAGAGGTTGGCATCCACACCCATAACAACCAGCAGTTGGCGTATGCCAACACGATTGAAGCGCTGATAGCCGGGGCCAATTATCTGGATGCCAGTTTAGCCGGGCTGGGCCGGGGCGCCGGCAACTGCCAGATGGAGCTTATGCTGGGTTTTCTCCATAACCCCAAGTTTAAAATCAGGCCGGTCCTGAAGTGTATCCAGGACCATATTGAGCCGATGCGGGAAAAATTGCGCTGGGGTTTTGATATTCCCTATATGATTACCGGAAATCTGAATCAGCATCCCAGGTCCGCGATGAAGTTTATGGCCGACAGCAGCAACCGCAAGAATATTGTCGCCTTTTTTGACTCCATGATCGAAGAGGAATAATTTTTTGCAAATAGTTTTACCCCTTACGTGACTTCATGAAAAACGAAACCATCTGCGTCATATCCACTCCGCTGGGCCAAGGCGGCATCGGTATTGTCCGGCTCTCCGGACCGGAAACCTATCCCAGCCTGGCGCGTATTTTTCGCGATAAAGAGGGCCGGCCGGTACAATTAAAAGAACTTCCGTCCCATACGGTAAGGTACGGTTTTATCCGGGAAGGCGCTCAAACCAGGGATGAAGTTCTTCTGACGGTGATGAAGGGCCCCAGAAGTTATACCCGGGAGGATATGGCGGAAATCGGATGCCACGGCGGACGGGTTCCGCCTAAGGGAGTTTTGAGGGCGCTTATTTCAGCCGGTTGCCGCCTGGCTGAACCGGGTGAATTTACCCGGCGCGCTTTTCTTTCCGGCCGAATAGATTTGGCGCAGGCCGAAGAGGTGCTGGCTGCCGTTAACAG
>JAPLMK010000033.1 GCA_026387085.1 Candidatus Omnitrophota bacterium | reverse complement strand
TGGTTCTGAACTGAAAGAGAAAAAAGGGATGAAGAGGAAAAGCAGGAGTACGGTGGCGAGGATTGGGAGGCGGGGGTGCCGAATCTCCCCCTCACCTTGCCTCTCCCCCAGGGGAGAGGAATTAAAAGAAAAATTCACCCGCGATAGGGGAGAGGAATATTTTAGGATGGACAGAGTTGCCGGGACCATGCTCTCCGGCATCTTTTCTTCCCGGATTTCTCCGGCCAGTCCGATAATCTCTTTTTCCAGTTCGTTCATGTCCATTTTTTTAAGGTTTAATTTCCGTTACAATTAAGTCGGATGAATCCGACCGCTACAGTTAGCGGGAATGACAGTGGGTGTTTGGTTCTCTATATATTTAGTACCGTTTTTCAACAAAAAGGTTCATTCTTTTAGTAGAAAGAAGCTGGATTCCCGCTTACTATCCGCGGGAATGACATGGCTTATTCCAGAATTTCCTTTTCCTTGGCGGAAAGAAGGTGGTCTATTTCCGTGATGGAATGGTCGGTCAGTTTCTGGATTTCGCTGATGCCGTGGTGCATATCGTCCTCGGAAATATCCTTTTCTTTTTCTGATTTTTTCAGTTCTTCGTTGGCTTTATGGCGCACGTCCCGGATTTCCACCCGGCCCTGTTCCGCGATTTTATGGGCAACCTTGACAACTTCTTTCCGGCGTTCTTCGCTTAAGGGTGGAATTGGCACCCGGACCCCGGTGGCATCGGCAATCGGATTCAGCCCCAGGTTGGAGGCGAGGATGGCTTTGGAGATTTCACCGGCCAGGGACTTGTCCCAGGGTTGAACCATAATCAGGTTTGGTTGCGGGGTGGTGAGGGTAGCAACCTGGTTGAGGGGAAGGCGGGAGTCATAGGCCGAAACGGTGATTCCGTCCAGAAGGCTGACGTTTGCCCGCGACGCTCTCAGAGATAAATATTCGCGTTTGATAAAGTCCAAAATCTTGCGCATATCAATTTCCGCTTTTTTTACTTTTTCTCTCATAAGTTTCCTCCCCCACCTTGCCTCCCCCGCCAGGGGGGAGGATACAGATAAAAGAATGATAGTAAGTTAAGAAATTGAAGTTCCGATTTCAGCGCCGCCCAGAATTTTCTTCAGGTTTCCTTTTTGAAAAAGGTCAAAGACAATAATAGGAATTTTATTTTCCCGGCACAAGGTAATAGCAGTTGCGTCCATAATGTTCAGGTTTTTTTTGAGCACTGCTCCGAAAGAAAGGCGCTGATAACGTCGGGCTGTTTTTACTTTTTTAGGGTCAGCTGTCGGTGGTGAAGTAAGGGCTGCCGGTTCCGCCGGCAAAGATAACCAGCCGGTTTTTTTCCAGATGCCGAATCGCCCGGCGCCGGATGTATGGTTCCGCCAACTGCCTCATTTCCAGGGCAGTTTGAAGGCGCGTGGAAACACCCAGGCGCTCCATGACGGATTGCAGGGCAAGGCCGTTGATGACCGTGGCAACCATTCCCATGTAATCAGCGGTTGTTTTATCGATGCCATCCTTACTTACCACTGAGCCCCGAAACAAGTTTCCGGCGCCCACTACCACCGCCATTTGGACACCTTGACTGATGGCCGATTTAAGTTCTTCGCCTAATTTCTGCAAGGGCTTTGGTTCAATCCCGAAAACATCCTCTCCGGAAAATGCTTCTCCGGAGACCTTTACCAGTATGCGCTGATATTTATTTTTCATAGGTTTCACCGTAATTACGGGCGACCCTGAAAGGGTCGCGCTACGAAAACATGTGCGATGAATCGCACCGCTACAATTCGCAGGGCAGAAATATTCACTTAATTCTGGGAAAGAGGGGCGGGGCCTCGGTTACGATTGTGCCCGGCTTCGTAAGACCCCAGGTCAGCGCTTCCTTACCGGTCGGCAGGTCCATCAGCCCTAATTGCCGGCGGATAAGCACGGCGGTGCGGGGCAGGACCGGTTCCAGGTAAATGCTTAAAATACGGCTTGTTTCGGTCAGGTTGTAAAGTACCGGGCCGGAATTAGGGCCTTTCCGCCAGGGGGCTTCCTCATCCAGATAATGGTTCCCCGTACTGACAACTTCGCGCACGGTTTCCAGGAAACCGAAAAAATCAAGGTTTTCCATCTTCTTTGTTAGGATTGGAAGAAGTTCTGTTGTTTTCCGGGCCAGAATTCCGCCATCCCGGGGCACCGGGACTTTACCTCCGAAATTGGTTCGTACCAGGTGGTTGAAACGGTGAACAAGGTTTCCCAGGTCGTTGGCCAGGTCGCTGTTATATCTCTTCCGGAAGGCGTCTTCGGTAAAATTTCCGTCCATTCCGAATGGCACTTCCGCCAGGAGAAAATAACGAAGCGCTTCGGAACCGTAGCGGCCGCAGAAATCAAACGGCTCTACCACGTTGCCTTTTGATTTACTCATCTTTTCGTTACCGGAGAGCCACCAGCCGTGGCCGAAAACTTTTTTGGGAAGGGGCAAGTTAAGCGCCATTAAAATTGCCGGCCAGATGATATGGTGAAAGCGGATAATATCTTTGCCGATTAATTGAACATCGGGGGGCCAGAAGCGCTTAAATAATTCACTTTGGTTTGCTTCGGCCGGGGAAAGCGGATTGTAGTTGACTCCGGTAAGATAGTTGAGCAGGGCGTCAAACCAAACATAAATGGTAAGTCCGGAACCGGTCACACCATCCGGCAGGGGCACTCCCCACCGGCAACGCCGGGTCAGGGAAAGGTCCGGCAGTGGGTCGGAAAGCATATTGGTTACTTCGTCGCGGATGCGTTCCGGTTGGATAAACTCCGGGTTTTCAAGAAAGTGTTTTTTTAGCCGTTCTTGATAGCGGGAAAGACGGAAAAAATAGGTTTCTTCGGATAGTTTTTCGGTGGGCCGGCCGCAGTCCGCGCAATCTACCCCTTCGGCCGGGGCGAGATAACGCTCGCAGGGAACACAATAATGGCCCTCGTAAACTCCGGGATAAATATCTCCGTTGCGCTGCAGGGCAGAAAAGATTGATTGGATAATTTTCTGGTGGTCGGTTTCGGTAGTCCGGATGAAACGGTCAAACTTAATTTCCAGCAAATTCCATAAATCGAGATAGCGCTGGACGGTTTGGTCTACTAATTCCCGGGGGGAGAGGCCGGCCTGTTCGGCGGCCGCGGCAACCTTGCTGCCGTGTTCATCGGTGCCGGTAAGAAAAAAAACCTCTTTTCCCAGAAATCTTTCCCACCGGGCCAGGACGTCGGCGGCTACGGTGGTATAAACATGTCCGATGTGCGGTTGGGCGTTAACGTAATAAATTGGCGTGGTCAGGTAATATTTATCCATCCGTTTCCGCCGGTTCTTCTTCTTTTGCTTCAATTGCCGGTATAATCTCCAGGGCGCAACAAGATTTTTTGTTAGAACAATGTTTTTTGTCCGGGTTTTCGTAAGCCAGGCAGCACATCAGCCGCCCGCAAAGGCCCGAAACCTTACCGGGATCCAACGGGAGGATTTGTTCTTTTACCATCCGGATGGTAATCGGCTTAAATTCCCGCAAAAACAGGGAACAGCAGAGTTGGCGGCCGCAGATTCCGTACCCACCCAGCATGCGCGCTTCGTCGCGGCGTCCCACCTGCCGCATTTCAATCCGGCAGTTGAATGCTTTCGCCAGTTCCCGGACCAGGTCCCGGAAATCAATCCGTTCTTCGGCGTAATAGTAAAAAGTAACCACCGCCCGGCTGAATGAATACTCAGCATCAAGCAACTTCATGTTTTTAATGTTTTTTTCGGCGATTTTTTCGGAACAGACGCGAAAGGCCTCTTCGTCGTGGCGGTAATTTTCCTCAATCTGCGCCACGTCCTCCGGGGTTACCTTGCGAATAACGCGGGAGAGATGTTCCGGCTTCACCCCGGGCGGGAGAGATGTTCCGGCTTTACCCCGGCCGGAAGTTTGGCCAGAATGGAAAGTACGATTCCGTAATCAGAACTGCTTTTGGGCGATTCAATAATTACATAATCACCCGGAATGATTTCCAGCTCATCCGGTCCGGAAAAAACCTCCACCTTATCCAGCCGGCGAATTCTCAATTCGATAATTTTCATCTTATTTTTTTCCGGTAATCTTCTTTGGTTGGGTAAAGAAAAACCGCATCTTTAAAAGATTGTTCTGCGGTAAGCGCCCAGCGTTGGTCGCCGGTTATTTCGGCGATGCTTTCCGCCGCCAGCCCCAACCGAAACCGGAAACTGGCCGAGTAAGGTTCCGCTTTACAGGCTTTTTGGTACGCAGAGACGGATTCCTGCAAGTAGGTTTGATTTTTACTGATTGTTCCGGCTTGATAAAGAAGCGCGCCTAATTGCGCGTAATAAGCCGGATTTTTGGGGTTAATCTCG
>JAPLMK010000109.1 GCA_026387085.1 Candidatus Omnitrophota bacterium | reverse complement strand
TCGCAATTAGTTTTGGCCATAAATTCCTTGACCCACCTTTGAAAGGGTGATAAGATTTATTGGTATTCTAAACAAAGCAATGGCCTGAAATTATCTAAAAGCGTAACTTAATTTCTGGTAAGTTTCCCCAGAAGAAAATGAACGCCCACCATATAAAGTGAGGAGATGAATATGAGACTAAAAACGGCATGCTGTATTATTACGATGTTATTCTTTGCAGGTACGGTTTTACCCGCCGCCAAAGAAATGCAGTCAATCCAACTTCTGAAACCCCGGATGAGTGGTGGGAAGCCTCTTATGCAAGCCCTCAAGGAGAGGCAAACCTTGCGGAATATCAGCAGCAAAGAACTGCCCGCCCAGATCTTTTCTGACCTTCTTTGGGCCGCTTTCGGTGTCAACCGGCCCGAGATTGGAAAGCGCACCGCTCCTTCAGCGGTAAACTGGCAGGAGATGGATATCTATGTCGCTACGCCAAAAGGACTGTATCTTTACAACGCGAAGGAAAATATGCTGGAACCCCTGGTTTCTCACGACATCCGACCGCTCTGTAATATGCAACCCGCAGCGCTGACCGCTCCGGTTGTTCTTCTGTACGTAGCTGATTATCTGAAAATGGGCAAAGCACAGAAGGAAATGAAAGATTTTTATTCCGCGGCGGACACCGGGTTTATAAGCCAGAATGTCTATCTCTTCTGTGCATCTGAAGGTTTGGCGACTGTGGTCATGGGCGCAATTGATAAAGACCGTCTCTCCAAAGAGATGAACCTGCGGGCCGAACAAAAAGTTATTCTGGTACAGCCGGTGGGTTATCCGAGGCAGTAAATATTACCAAAAAACAACAGTTCGGACCAATACCAAACCGCACGGAAGAAAGGAGAAAGAAGATGAAAACCTTAATAATCTTGGGCAGCCGGAATCCAAAAGGCCAAACGGCCAGGGCAGCCAGAGCCGTGTTTGAGGGTTTGGCAAGTGAAGGAGGTAAAGGGGAAAAAGTATTCCTGCCGCAGAAAAAGATTGAACTGTGCAGGCAGTGTGATATTAATGGGTGGGGCATCTGCCGGACAGAGGGTCGGTGTGTGATCGAGGACGACTTTTCATTATTGGTCGGTAAAATTAGGAAGGCGGATACTGTAGTTTTTGCCACGCCTGTCTATTTTAGCGATCTCAGCGAAAGCCTGTGTGCGTTTCTAGACCGGCTGCGCCGTATTACCAGGCACGAATCCGGCAAACGCGGAATTAGCGACAAACCTGCCCTCGGTATTTGTGTTGCCGGTGGCGGAGGACGCGGAGCACCGGCTTGCGCGGTTAGTTTGGAGAAGGTGTTAAACATTTGCGGTTTTAATGTGGTGGATGTAATCCCGATTAGCCGGCAAAATCTGGATGTGAAACTAAGCGCTCTTGAAGCTATTGGCAAATGGTTAACAACCTGCGAGTCACCGGAAAGCAAACCGTAAGGTGA
Source organism: Candidatus Omnitrophota bacterium (assembly GCA_026387085.1). Taxonomy (GTDB): domain Bacteria; phylum Ratteibacteria; class UBA8468; order MWAK01; family MWAK01; genus JAHJUB01. The sequence goes on along the minus strand of JAPLMK010000109.1, from coordinate 984 downwards.
ATGTAACCGCATAATAATTTTCCGAGTTATACCAAATCTATACGGAATTATATCGTTTTGGATGGCAACATGGCACAAATCTGGTACAAGAATTATGGGGTGGATTCCTCCCCACCTACCCCTTGCGTATACATATTCAATCCTATCCGACAACAACGCCAACACAAAAACCTTTTTGCCGCGCCGTTTTGCCATAATTAGTTTGGCGTCAGGAAGTTGACCGCCAAGCGCCGGAAGAAGTAAAATCTTTAAGGGAAACTTAACGGCAACAGCAGTTTGGTTTGACGGCGTATCGCAATTTTCAGTTTGGCGCAAACGATAAATATTTCGGTTCTAAAAAACACGGAAAGCGTTGTCGCACAATAGCCGGGCGGTTGGCTCAGACGGCTAGAGCGCTACCTTCACACGGTAGAGGTCACAGGTTCGAATCCTGTACCGCCCACCTACGCCAAGGCTTCGGCGAGGCAAGCCCACTTTTATGCGTCCTGAGTACAGGGTTCGAACCTCAAAGAGCGTGGGATGGCGCCCTTTTTCTGTCTTGTTTCATCAACTAAATAAAAGTGCATACAAAAACCAAGCAGAAACAAGGGACAATCGGTATTCCCCGGGGGCTTCTCTACTATAAATATTTTCCGCTCTGGAAGGCCTTTTTTGAAAAACTGAATTACCGCGTGGTGGAGAGCGAGAAGACGAATACCGGCACGCTGAAAGAGGGAAGCCGGTATGCCATTGACGAAATCTGCATTCCCTTGAAAGTTTATTACGGCCACGTTGTGAACCTCACCGGAAAAGAGATTGATTACCTGTTTGTGCCCAGGTATATATCCATCACTTCGGGCACTTATATGTGCCCCAAATTCCTGGGTCTGCCGGATTTAATCAGGGGACTCTGTCAAATTTTTTCTGTAAATTGATGTAGTCATCGATTCTCTTTAAGCGTTTACAAATTCCGGCACAAAAACTTCTTCCAACTGCGCTTCTCGT
>JAPLMK010000106.1 GCA_026387085.1 Candidatus Omnitrophota bacterium | reverse complement strand
GCGAAGGAGGGCGAGCCAACGGAGGTGTCAGATGGTACGGATGAAGAAAGCAGTAAAGAAGGCGCTTGGTTTCACCTTAATTGAACTGTTAGTAGTTATCGCCATCATCGCCATTCTCGCGGCGATGCTCCTGCCGGCCTTAAGCCAGGCGCGGGACCGGGCCCGGACAGCAAGCTGCACCAACAACCTGAAGCAGATTGGTTTGGCTTTGCTGATGTATTCCGGTGATTTTGACGAGTGGATTCTGCCGGCTAATACCAAGTATCCGAGTTTTTGGAACGCAGGTAACTTAAATTCGGACTCGCCCTGGATGTTTTTGTTGGGTAAGTACCCGGAGTGGGCGGGTGCAGCCGCAAATATGCCGCTTGATTATGGCATTAGGTGTGCGACGCAATATGCCACGATTAAATGTCCTTCGGAAAAAAGAAGTTTCGGTGATTACGGCACCTATGCGCTAAATAGTACCCTTGTCGGGTTTGCCGGGAATAGCGGGTGGCCCACCCACAAATTGTCGAAGGTTTATAACGCATCTACTGCCATTTGGGCAGTAGATAATGCTTTCGAGAACCTCAGCGGCAGCGGATACGTTTTTTCTGCACCTGCCACGTATGCTTCAGCTTACCGGCATAATGCCAATAAGTATACCAACGTCCTTTATGTAGACGGGCATGTAGGGGCAAGAACAGCTGCTAGTTTAGCGGAAGCGGAATATACGTCGGATAGGGGCTCTTTCCGCGACGGGTTTGGATTCTAAGATAGGGCACCTCGGAGTTTAAGAGCGAAGAATCGCGTGTTTTTTTGGTGATGTAATTAAGGGGAGGGTAGGAGCGTATCTGCCCTCCCTTTTTTATTGGATTATATTTCTCGCTTCTATGCACGCCTATCTCCGGAATATCAGTTGCCGGCAGTTGATATTTTGGCCCTAAAAACGGTAAAATTAAGTGTTTAGCCACCTTAGCTCAGTGGTAGAGCAGGGCATTCGTAATGCTCAGGTCCGCGGTTCAAATCCGCGAGGTGGCTCCTTGAATAACTTCAGGATTTGAACCGCAAAGGGTGCGGGAAAAGTCATTTTCCCGCGTTGTTGTTTTGGGGGTGAGTTATTCGAGAGGGGAAACACCCCTCTCGAAAACGGAGCGGAAGCGGAGTGTTCAATTTCCGCGAGGTGGCTCCTTGAATAACTTCAGGATTTGAACCGATTTCTCTTATATTTTGGCAGCTAATATTGAAGACACTATTCCCATATGCCTGGCTGAAGTCCGGCTTAATCAAGTTGCCCGGCAAGAAGGGTTTCACCCTGGTGGAAATCCTTGCGGTGGTAGCGATTATCACGATTTTGGCGGCGCTGCTCCTGCCGGCGCTGGGTAAAGCAAGAGAGAAAGCGCGGCAGTCGGTTTGCGCGAATAATTTAAAACAACAGTGGGCCGCGTATCTGATGTATGCCCAGGATTATAACGAGTATTTACCCGCTATCATGTATGTTCGGGGGCAAACTTTTTATCTTTGGCAAAACGCGCTGGCGCCTTATTTGGGAATAGAGGGGGCAATGCCCGGCCAGGCAAATTGGGCAGCAGTTCTGTGGTCCGGATTTCCGGTTTTTCGCTGTCCGAGCGGCATGGGAAGGCGGACGGAAAATGGAGAAACAGTTACTCATTTTTATTACCAGAATGCTTTTTGGGGTTGTTATGACTGGGGGATAAACTGGCCGGGAGAACACGCCAAACTTTCCGGTTTTAAAAATTCTTCCCAGGCCATTCTCCTTTATGATTTTTGGCAGAAATATGCCGGGGGCGGCGCCGCGGATTGCGCGGTCCCCTATAACGGCCATCTGCTCGCTGCGCCGGGCAGAAATGTTTTGTACGTGGACGGCCACGTGCAATTTCTTTCCCGGGACAATGACGAACCCCGGGGAAATTCCTGGAACATTAAAAGCGCTCTTCTAGCGGTTTATTGAAGGGATGGGTCTAAGATGAAGATACGGAATAATCTGCCGGTAACGGTCCGAAAAATAGTTGCACCCGGCCTGATTGCGGTGCAAATTTCCCGCGATGGTATAGTCGAACATTACATTACGGCTGGTTCCGCAAAAGCCGGCAATTATAAATCTACCTTAAAGCAGTTATCGGTTTACCTGAAAGAAACCGGCACGCAGGTTCTCTCGCATTTTGTATTCGGCGGTCCGGAAACATCCGGTAACTTTATTGCCGGAATCCAGAGCGGCGCGGGCAGCCGGAAGTGGCCGGTCACTTTTGTTTGCGGCAATAATCCAAAAGAAGAAATCTTATCCGGAACGCAGTTATACGGGGTGGCCGGAGCTTCTGTGACCCCGGTCTGTCTGGATGGCCGCGTATCGGGTTGGTGCTACGAAGATAAAGATATGCGTTATTGTCTGCTTAATGATATCTGTCCGGGTGACCGGGGACTCTCCCGAGTGGAACAAGCCCGGGATACTTTTGAAAATATGGAGCGGGCCCTGATTGCGGCCGACCTGGATTTTTCGCATGTTGTCCGCACCTGGTTATACCTTGACGACATGTGCGCGTGGTATGGCGCTTTCAACCAGGCGCGCGACCTCTTTTTTCGCGAGCGTAAAGTTTTCGAAAATATTATTCCGGCCAGCACCGGCATCGGTGTCCGCAGCGCATCCGGACCGGCGCTGGTAGCAAGCGTCTTCGCCGTAAAGTTAAAGGGCAACGGCGCGTATATCCGGCCGGTGGTTTCGCCTTTGCAGGGTTCCGCGACCGATTATAAAAGTTCGTTCAGCCGCGCGATAGAAATAAATTTTCCGGACCAGCGACGGTGATATATATCCGGCACGGCCAGCATTGCTCAAAACGGGGAGACACTGTACGCCGGGGACGCAAACCGGCAGGTAGCACGCACGATGGAGGTAGTGCAGGCGATTTTGGATTCCCGGTCGATGGGTTGGAAAGATACCGTCCGGGCCATCGCTTATTTCAAGGATATCAAAGATACGGTCTTTTTTGACAACTATTGCCGGAAGCACGGCCTTTTAAACCTGCCGGTGCTGGTTGTCCAAAATGATATCTGCCGCGATGATTTACTATTTGAGATTGAAGTCGACCTGATAGCGGTGAACAAGGCCGGCTCAGAAAAGGTAACTCCGGCACATTCCGGATAATCAGGCGTAATCCTCAGTACGCATAGGTGTGCAGGCCGGCGAAAAGCCGGCTGAAGTTAGCCCAGAGAAGGGTGCAAAGAATTATCAGGCATCCCAGCAGGGCAATCGCGCTGTTCAGGCGGATTAATTTTCCGCGGGTAGCGGTGTAGACATGGAAATAACCCGCGTATACCAGCCACATGGCAAGAGCCCACATCTCCTTGGGGTCCCAGTTCCAGTAGTTACCCCAGGCAATTTTTCCCCACCAGGCACCGAGAATCAGTCCGAGCGTCAGCAGCGGGAATCCAAGCCGGAGCAAGTTCCAGACCTCCTGGTTGCGCTGGGTTGAGTCCGGGTTGCCCCCTGGCAAAATTAAAAGTTTTATTGCCACCGCTCCGGCCTTGAACATGAAGAGATAGCCCGCCAGATATACGGCTACGTGCGGACCGAAAAGCCAGTGTTGTAAAGCCGGAGGCAATTTTTGCGGGGTTGCGGAGAAAACGAAGCCGGCTGGAATTAGCAGTAGAGCCCCCAACAGGGGGTCGATGGTTTCACTTGTATTGAGCATCGTCCGGCGGCAAAGTAGGGATACGGGGTATACCAGCATCCCCATAAAAAGGAAGACCTCGAAGATGCTCTGCATCGGAAAATGCGAAACCGCGTACCCGCGGCAGGCAACCGCGACTAAGGCCGCGAAAAATCCGGCGCTAAAGAGCACCCGGCCCGTTTTTTTAAAGCCGGACAGCAAGGCAACCCAGGCGGCGAGGTATAATAACAGCGCCGCGTAGATGAACCATCCCGTCAGTGTAATTTTCAATTCCATCTTACCTTCTCTGTCTTTAAGGGCTCTGCCCAGCCCCACCACATAACGCCTAAACCCAGAAGAATAAACCCGGCATATACCAGCTGTAAACCGCGGGCGGATTTTACATACAAGACGGTGTAGCGGTGGTCCCGGGTGTCATAGGAGTGTTGGTAGATGTGGTAATTTTTGTAATAAAGCGGATAATTGACCCGGATTGTTTTGGTGGCTACCGCCGCGCCATTTTCCAGAATGGTTACTTCGCTGGCAAAGGAGCGCGTCGGGGTCTGTCCGTTATCGTCGTCCGGGTAATATTCGATGCGGAACGATTCCAGGCGCAAGCCAAACGGCAGTTCTCCCGATACCGTCTCCATGTCGCCGGAGGTTAGCGTGGTTTGAACGTTTCCGGCAAAGAGTGTCAGATAACCCGAGGAGGGGCTCTGAAGTTTAGGCCACCGGCCCAGGGATGATTCCGTCCCGCGCAGGCCGCCCGCCAGGATTAGCGCCACGCCCAGATACATGCAGAGCATCCCGGGTTCTTTGCGCAAGGGTTGAAAAAGGGCTAACCGGATAAACAGAAGCGCAATCAGCGCGAGCCAGAAAATCTGCAGCGCGGGAGAAGAGAATAATATCCGGGTGTGTTCCGCGCCCAGGAAGGCAGCGTAGACCGATAGCGCGGCCAGCGTGATTATGGCCGTTAAAAATAACCAGGCAATAATCAGTTCTATTTTTTTAACCGCCAAGGACAATTTAATCATATGCCGGATAATGCCGGGATCAGCCCGGAAACTTCAGGGCCTTTCCGGAAATTATCGGTTAAGGCGAGCTTGGGGGCTCATCGGAACGGGGCGCGGCGCCGGTAACAGGTTCTTTTCCCTTCTCTTTATCCGGGCGGTTGATTACTTGTGCCAGCGCTTTCTGGTTGACCGGGACCGGATAGGCCGATAACTCAGGCCGGTTGAAATTTTCCGGGAAATAGTCGTAGAAAGCAGGGTCCTTCTGGGGAAGCAGCACCGGTTTTGAGGCCTGCCCTTTGGTGTCGATATAAGTGAAGTAGGGCCGGCTGAGCCTTCCGGTATCGCGCTTGGAGGAAAAAACAATCCAACGCCCGTTACTTGACCAACTGTGCCATGAGTCGGTCCGGTCGCTGTTTATCTCGCTTATCGGCCGCGCTTTTTTGGTTTGCAGGTCCAGCATCCACAGGTTAGCGCTCTCCTGGAATATCGGGAAGCTGCCGTAGTCGTGCCCGACAAATATTAACCGGCGCCCGTCGGGTGACACGCGCGGTTGGGACATGCTCATGCCTGTTTTCCGGCTGTCAAGCAACGTTTCAACCTGCCTGAAGTTGTTGGTGGCGGCGTCAAATTCAATCCGCATGAGGTCGTACTTAATTATCGGCCAGTATTTGAAGGCGCCCAAGATGTTCTTGGGAGTTTTTTCCCAGGGAGTTTTTGCGCTCGAGAAATAGAGGTATTTGCCGTCGGGTGACCATTCGGGCCAGGTTTCGAGCCGGTCGGAACGGGAGATTTTCGGGCTGTAGGTCAGGTTGCCGTCGCGGATGTTATAAATAGCCAGGTCGCTTTCCTGGTCTACTACATCACGGGGGTCTTTCCGCCCGCCGGAGTGGAAGAATTGCTGGATTTTATTCTGGCTGAAGGCGACTATGTCGCCGTTGGGATGCCAGGCGGTGTAGGTTGGTGTTTTCGGATAAAGTTTGGTGCGGAGGTCTGTTTTTTTTAAATTACCACCGGCCGCGATAATCATCGACGGGCCAAACGAGGGATGGCGGACCTGGAGAAGCATCCGGTCGCCCTGGTTGGCGCTGAACGTGTGGCAGTTTATACAGGAACGGCCCACCTGGGTATTGGAAAGTATCTCCGTCTGCTTGAAGGTGCTTATCCGCCTCTGGTAGATGCCCATTTTGCTCCAGGAATTATAGACCGGATATATCAGGCGGTAGATCAGATATTCATCAATCGGTTCCGGCGCAACCCGGAGGCAGAGGGGAGAAAATTGCCGCCAGTGTCCTGCCGCGTCACGCGCAAACGGCTCGAGGCTGATTGATTTGCCCCGGGCGTTTTGAAGCAGCCGGCGCCAGGTCTTGGGCGGTATCCGGATGCGTCCGTCCCGGCTGAAGGCCTGGCCGCGCAATCCTCCTTCCTGGTCAAGCACCCGGACGTAAAAGCGCTGGCCGGGCTCCTTGATAACAAAATTCAGGGGCGCGATGTTGGGCGGAATAACTGTATTATCGTAGTCCGGAAAAATCCGGGCCGGCGCATTTATTCTGACGGGTTGCTCCGGACGGCAGTTTATGTAAATCAGCGCCCGGACAATCAGGCCGATTACTGACAGCAGGGCAGCAAAAACGATAACGGCGGCTACTTTTTTGTTTTGCTTCACAGGCGCCCCCCTTCTTTTAACCGGAACCAGACATGGAACCAGTACGTGTTGAAGAATTTTTCCAGCGCCTGCCAGTCAAGGTCATCCGCGGATTCAAGTTGTTTTATATTCTTAACAATATCCAGATTTAAAAATTCTTGAAAGGATGTTGCTACCCGCGGGTCAAGTTTCAGGCCGGCCATATTTACATCCCGGCCACCCTGGTATTGGTAAACCAAGAGCGCTTCCTGCACCAGGAGGGGCAGTTTCTGGTAGCCGGCCGGTGGCAAACGGTAGATGTTATTTGCGATAGCGCTTGAATTGCCCTGTAATAAGAAACCGCCGAGCAGGTAGTCCAAAGCCAGGCGGTTGGAAGGGTCTTTTTCCAACGGTTTCAGGAAAAGGTCTTTGATGATGACATTGTCGGTTTCATCTTGGTAAGTGATGGTCTGCTCGATATCGTCTTCCGTCAGCATCCGCGTCTTCAGTTCTTTAATTTCCGGGACATCAGAAAGGTGCGGGTCGCGGTTTAATAAATCCAGGTACCGGGTTGCGCGCCGGCGGTAAAGAGGATTATCCGCGAGCATGTTCAGGTATATCCGCGCGGTTTCATAATCATCTTTGACCAGATGAATCAGCGCAAGTTGCCAAATCAGGCCAGGTTTTTGCGTGCTGGACCTTAACTCGTAGGCCAAGCGTTCGGCGTCGTTTATCCGTCCCAGGAAAATGTAGGTAGTAATTTCCGTGCTGTTTCCCTGGTTAAATTCCAGTATTTGCCAGGGTTGCGTCGGAGGCGTCCGGTTGATCCAGATAAAAAGGTCATCCAGAAACCAGCCGGACTGGGAAAGGGCAAGATTAATATCATAAAGAACGCCGGAGTCAAATTGCCAGGGCTCGAGTTTTGACGCTTCATTCAGCGCTTTTCCGTATTGTCCTTTACGGACGCAATACTCTATATTCAGCCATCGTTTAAATGCGGATGAGGTTGTAATCGCATTATGCGGCGCCCAATTGGGCAGAAGCATTGCTCCTGCCAACAGACCGAGCGTTGCCATTGTGCCCAGGAGCCGGAATGCGCCCTTGTTCTTCTGCGCCCCGGGTAACGGCGGGGAACCGTCAGCGGTTAGCGCGTCAACAAATTTGGGGGAACGTAATTGCGCCCTCTGAATGATAAATGACAGCACGACCATCGCTGTCACCGAAGCATACATGGCCAGGGTCAGTATCGTCGACCAGAAAGTTAAGCCCGGGGCTAAGAGCAGGAGCAGTGATTTTAAACCGCTTTTTGCTCCGGAAAAGAGAGCATGCCATTTCCATAACAGGGCGGCGCGAAAATATAATTCACCCGCTAACGGTCCGATTACCACCGCCGGCATTAATAAGAAGCAGGCCTTTTTTCGTGCCCCCGGCAAAGTTCGGCGCAGTTCGAAGCCCAGGCATAAAAGCGCCCAACCCAGCAAAAAGAACGGTGCCTGGAATATGAACGCGGGGTGAAATTGAAACAGGTCGGGAACTCCGGCAGTTGCCAGGTACAAGAGCGCGGTTATAATTGCCAATATACCGGAGCGGATGGGCAGAGACCATTTCGGCAGGGACAGGTATAGACCGGCCAGGATAAGAAGGATAAGCACGGCGGGAACAGCTTCCAGGGCGAAGATATATGTCCCGGCCATGGCGGTTAAAGTCAGCAGGGGTACGTAACGCACGAAAGGGATCCGGCGGCCGGCAAAGAGCCGGAATACCCGGTCCGACAGGAAGAGCAAGATGCCGGCCAGGACCGTCAAGGACAATGCTCCGCCCAGGCGCGAAGCCATTAACTGGCCGAGCAACGCGCCGATAAAGACGGTTAATCCTCCCGGCGGGCGGAGGGAACTTATCAGGAAATCCCAGCGCAGGTAGAAGACCGGTTCGGCGGCTTCGTAAATAAGCCGGGTATCGAGCGCAAAACGCGCAAATAAAAAGAAACACAAAAGAACCAGGGCGTCTTGTTTTAACCTTAATTTCATGGATTTTTCACCCCTCACCTTCACCACTCCCCGCCTGGGGAGGACTTACAGCCCTGAGGGGAGAGGGATTTGCAAGAATGGACGTTGCTTATTGCTAACAAGATACAACTTTAACATATCGGCTGAAATAAATCAATCACGCGGTATTGACGGTGAAATGGTGCAAAGATAAGCCAAGAAAGTATTTTTACGTTCTGAGGTTAATTCTTACGGGGCGGCGTCCGGTAATTATTTGCCGGAAAAATGGTTGTAGCCGGGCCGGCCTGGCTGGTAAAGATTTCCGGCGGCGTTGAATACTTTAATTCCGGAAGAACGGCCGGTTACTCTTCCCACCACAAAAAAGCCGGCTTCGCAAATTGCTTTTCCGTATTCCGGCCTGGCGGTAAAGAGGAGTTCAAACTCTTCTCCGCTGGCCAGCGCTTCCTCCGGCCGGATGTTAGAGGCACAGGGAATTTGCGAAAGAAAAATTTTGCCGCCGACCCGGCTCTTTTCCGCAATCCGGGTGAAATCGCTCAGGAGGCCGTCGGAGATATCAATCATGGCGGTGGCGGAAAAGAGGCGCTTAATTTTCCGCGCCTCTTTTACTTTAGGCAGAAAAGAAAGATGGGTTTTTTCTCCTTTACCCAGCGGACCGGAGACGCAAACCAGGTCTCCGGGCTGGGCGCCCGACCGCAAGGTCAGATATTTTTTTTCAACGACGCCAATGACCGTGGTTCCGATAACCAGTTTGTCGTAAGCATTGGTATCCCCGCCCACAATCTTGACGCGGTATTTTTCGGCCAGTTCGGTTATCCCCCGGTAAATTTCCCGGGTGTAGGAAACGGTTATTTTCGGCGGAAGCCCGACAAAGACCAGGCCGTATTTTGGTATTCCGGCCATGGCCGCGATGTCGGAAATACTTACCGCCAGCGCTTTCCAGCCGATTTCGTACGGGGAGGCGTCTTCGGTGAAGTGAACTCCGGCCAGGAGCAGGTCGGTTGTCCAGAGGAGGTATTCGTTGCGGCGGTATTTGAGCACGGCGCAGTCATCTCCGACGCCGGTTATGACTTCCCGGCCCGGCTTAAAATCTTTTGTCAAAAAATTTATCAAGCCGAACTCGCCCAAACCCGACAGTTTTTTCATTGATTTAGGTTCTTTAACTGCGAGATTTTTCGTTGCCCTCAGTAGGGCAATTTTTTGGTGCCTTATTTTTTGTTCCGGCGGCGGCCTTCCAGCAATAACGGCAGGCCCAGCAGGTCGATGAACCCGGCGGCGGCGGTGCGGTCAAAAATATCTTTATTTCCGTATGTAGCCAGCGCTTCCGAATAGAGGGAGTGAGGCGAGTAACGCCCGACCACCACCACTCCGCCTTTGTAGAGTTTCAGCTTGATTTTTCCGGAGACGTACTTCTGGGTGGTTGCAAAAAAGGCATCGAGCGCTTCTTTTTCCTCGGAGAACCAGGCGCCCTGGTAAACCAGCCAGGCGTAACGGGGCGAGAGCGATTCTTTCAGTTCCCATAAACTCCGGGAGATGACCATCTTCTCCAGTTCCCGGTGGGCGGTAATCAGGATAGTGGCTGCCGGCGCTTCGTATATCTCCCGGCTCTTCAGGCCCACGGTCCGGTCCTCAACCATGTCAATCCGGCCGACGCCGGCGGCGGCGCCCAGGGAATTCAACCGGCCAATCAGTTCCAAACCGGATAGTTTTTTTCCGTTCAGCGTAACCGGCTTGCCCTTTTCAAACCCGATATCCACCACTATCGGTTTGTCCGGCGCTTTTTCCGGAGATACGGTAATCTGGTAGGCGTCTTCCGGGGGCGCTGTGTCCGGGTCTTCCAGGACACCGCACTCAATGGAGATACCCCAGAGGTTTTCGTCCAGGGAATAGGGGCTTTTTTTAGTTACCGGAACCGGTATTCCGCGTTCTTTGGCAAACGCAATCTCCTGGTCCCGGGTTTTAAATTGCCATTCGCGCAGGGGCGCGATAATCTTTACATCCGGGGCCAGCGCTTTCCAGGTTAATTCAAAACGGACCTGGTCGTTACCTTTGCCGGTGCAGCCGTGGCTGACGTATTTTGCGCCGGTTTTACGGGCAACTTCAACCACCCGCTGGGCAATCAGGGGCCGGGAGAGCGCGGTTGCCAGCGGATACTTGCCCTGGTAGAGGGCGTTTGCCGCCAGGGACGGAAAGACATAGTCACGGATGAATTCACGGCGCAAGTCCTCAAAAAAGAACCCGGATGCTCCGCTCTTCCGGGCTTTTTCCCCGAGAATTTCCGGGTCAATCTTCTGGCCCAGGTTCGCGGTGCAGGCGATGACCGAAAGATGATATTTTTCTTTCAGGTAGGGGATGATGACCGACGTATCTAAACCACCGGAATAGGCTAAGACAACTTTTTCCATAAGGCTACCTCGTCGCATTTAGGGAACTTGGGGCATTTCAGGCAGTCGCCCCATATCTTGTGAGGGAGGGCTTTTCGGCTGATGCGTTCAAATCCGTATTTCTGAAAAAATTCCGGCTGGTTGGTAAGCGCGAAGACCTTGGGAAGCGCCAGTTGCTTCGCTTCCTTCAGGGTGGCTTGTAAAAGTTTTGCTCCAACCCCCTTTTTTTGTTGCGCCGGGATGATTACCAGAGACCTTACCTCGGCCAGGTTTTCCCAGGCGATGTGCAAACTGCAGCATCCGGTTATTTTTCCGTTTTCTTCGGCGACCAGGAAGTCCCGGATTGACTCGTAGATTTCCGAGAGGGAACGGGGCATCACCGCGCCTGTTACCGCGGCGGCATTAATTAAATTGTGGATTGTTTTGGCGTCAGACAATTTCGCTTTTCTGGTTTTCATTTTTTTGGATTGTTGTTAATAACGCTAACCTGACGGCCGGAAATTTTTAATCTTTTTTCCGCGAAAAGTTTAATGGCCATCGGGTAAATAATATGTTCCTGCTGATGGATGCGGTTTAAGAGCGTTTTCGTGGTGTCGTTTGGCAGGACCGGCACCACCGCCTGCATGATAACTCCGTAATTAAGCGCCTGTTTCCAGGCCTCCAGTCCCGGGAAAGCCGGTAAAAGGGAAGGGTGGATATTCAAGACCCGGCCCGGAAACGCGGCCAGGATTTTATCTTTGATAACCCGCATGAATCCGGCCAGGCAGACCAGTTCGCACCCGGCTTCTTTCAGGGCGGTTATGTATTTTTCTTCCGCCTCCGGAGAGAGGACGGTGCGTTTCGGTCCCGGTGGAATATATTGCGCTTTGATGCCGGCTTTTTCGGCGCGTTTCAGCCCGAATGCATCCGGGTTGTCGGAAACAACCAGTCCGATTTCCACCGGCAGTGAGCCGTTCTTTGTGGCATCAATAATTGCCTGCAGGTTTGACCCGCTTCCGGAAAGCAGCACCCCGATCTTCATGTTATGGTTATCTGTCATTCTGAGCTGATTTTGCGAAGAATCTCGTTGTTAACTGCGAGATCCTTCGCTATCGCTCAGGATGACATATTATTAGAGATTCAGAATGACATCTTTTCTATATTTTTTTAAGTTGGGTTAAAAGGCGGTCCAGCCGTTTCAGACCGGTCAAAAGTTCTTTAACCGGAACAGATGTCCCGTTTTTATCCTTTTTGGGCTCTTTCTGGCGCAGCACCTTTTTGACTGCGGCAATCCGATAGCCGCGCCGGCAAAGAAGGTCCTTCAGCCGGACGATATTTTCCAGTTCTTTCTCGGTATAAATCCGCTGGCCGCGGCTGTTGCGAACCGGTTTCAGGAAAAAGGAAAATTCATTTTCCCAATACCGGATGGTGTGTCTGGCGATATTAGTTTTGCGGCTTATTTCGCCGATTTTATAGTATACCTTGTTTTCCATAATTCAGTGAATAGTGAACAGTGAGTTGTAAACGGTAAAACCCAGACCAAAAATTGTTTCTTTGCTGTTACCATTCACTATTAACCGTTTACCATTTACTCGTTCTTGAGCGGTCTGGTCATCAGTTCCCGGACTGCCTCCGCCGGTTTTTTATTGTTAAAGAGCACTTCGGCAATCTTGGTGGAAATGGGCATCTCACAACCGGTTTTTTCCGATAATAACAGAGACGGCCGGATAGTATAATAACCTTCCACTACTGATTCCTGGCTGGCAATCAGTGATTTTGGGTCTTCGCCCCGGCCGATTGCGAGGCCGAAAGAATGGTTACGGGAAGCCGGGCTGCTCGCAGTCGTAATTAAATCACCCAGGCCGGAGAGTCCGAAAATGGTTTTTTCTTTTCCGCCCAACGCTTTTCCCAGCCGCGCTATTTCAGCCAGGCCCCGGCAGAGCAGCGCGGCTTTGGTATTCTCACCTAAACCAAGTCCTTCCACGATTCCGGCCGCGATGGCCAGCGGGTTCTTGAGCGCGCCGCCTAATTCGCAGCCGATGGGGTCAGGGCTGGTATAAATCCGGAACTTTTCAGAATTGAGAATGTCCTGGCAGAGGGCGTTAAGATTTTCATTTTCGCCGGCGCAGATTGCGCTGGCCGGAAGACCGGCGGCTAATTCCCGGGCGATGGTTGGTCCGGAGAGCACGGCAAAATTAATCCGGCCCATTTCGGAGCGCAGAACTTCGCTCATCCGCAAGCCGGTTCCCTCCTCCAATCCTTTGGTGGCGATGAGAAAAAAACCATCGGTTTTTATTTTAAAAAGGTTTGACGCTGTTTCCCGGAAGGCGAATGACGGCGGAGCCAGGATAAAAAGACCCGCCTCTTTTACGTCTTCCAGCGAAACGGTAATTTTGATCTCATCCGGTAGCTTGATTCCCGGCAGAAACTTGGGATTTTCCCGTTTCTGCATTAACACTTTTCCGTAATCCGGGAACTTTTCATAAAGAATGACCTGCCTGCCTTTCCGGGCAAGGAGCAAGGCGAGGGTTGTTCCCCAGGCGCCGGCGCCGATAACAGCGGTCATTTTTTCCATGTGACTTTAGGTTCTTGTCCGGAGAAGAGTCGTCCGATATTCTTCCGGTGCGCCAGAAATACCAGGGCTGTAATCAGGATGCCGAAAGCCAGAAATACGGGCTGACGGCCAGCCAGGCACCAGAGCAGGGGAGGCAGGGATAAGGCGGCGGCCATGGAAGCTAAAGAAATGATGCGGCTCACCGCAAAAATTGCCAGCCAGACCAGAAGGATAAAAAGGGCGGTTAAGGGTGAGAGGCCAATTAAAACACCTAAACTGGTCGCTACTCCTTTACCGCCCTTAAAATTTAAAAATACAGAAAAAGTGTGGCCAATGATTACGGAAAGACCGACGGCAACTATCCAGCCGGGCGGCAAAAGGCAGGTCTGGCGCGCCAGGAGTGTGGGCAGAAAACCTTTGACGGTATCCAGCAGGAGGGTGGCAAGGGCCGGGCCTTTACCGATTACGCGCAGGATATTGGCTGCGCCGATATTGCCGCTGCCCTTTGTGCGGATATCAACGCCGTATGACCTCCCGATTAAATAACCGAAAGGGAGCGACCCTAAAAGGTAACCGCCGACCAGTAAGTATAAACCGATCAGGTTCAAGTTTAAGGGTGGTTATGCTACGCCGATTAATTGCTTGGCTTTGATTGCCGCGGTAGCGGCATCTTCACCGTAGGCGTCAGCGCCGATTTCGTCTGCGTAGGACTGAGTAATCGGAGCGCCGCCGATCATCACCTTTACTTTATCGCGAACGCCTGCTGTTTTCAGGGCTTCAATTACGCCTTTCATTCCGGTCATGGTGGTGGTCAATAAGGCGGAAAGCCCGATTACCTGAGCGCCTTCTTTGACTGCGGCCACAAACTTTTCTTCCGGAACGTCGATTCCCAGGTCCATCACCTCAAAACCGCCGCCCTTTAACATCATTACGACCAGGTTCTTGCCGATGTCGTGAAGGTCGCCCTTAACCGTGCCGACCGCAACCTTGCCCAACGGTTTTATTCCGGCTTTGGTCAAAAGGGGCTGAAGAATGTCCATGCCCGCATGCATCGCCCGGGCGGCAATCAATACTTCCGGCACGTAGAATTCGTTGGCTCGGAACTTGACTCCCACCACATCCATTCCGGCGATGAGACCTTTTTTGAGAATATCTTCTACCGGCACACCTTCGCTTACCGCGGCGCTGATTAAACTTTTTACATCGGCTGCTTTCCCGCCAATTACGCTATCCGCAATCTTTTGTAAATCGGCCATTTTTCCTTCCTCCGTTTTATTAAACGCGAAAATAAGCGTAAATTAATGAATTGTGGGCATAGGTACAAATAGATATTTTAGATTATCTGAAAGTTGCTGTCAAATTGACGGCGTTTGCGGTTTTTTTTGGCATAATCCGATCAGGCGGTAAACCAACCGGCTCGCAAAATAAGAAGAGGGAGCGTGGTGCAGCCCGCCGTTTAGTTCCATGACGTCAAATCCGACTATCCGGTGTTTTTCTGTCAGCTGGCGGAGAAAGTGGTTTGTTTCGGACCAGCCGAATCCGCCCGGTTCCGGTGTTCCCACCGCCGGGACTTCGGCCGGGTCAAAGAAGTCCAGGTCGATGGAAAGGTAAACGGATTCTGTCAGGTTGGCCGATATCAGGGAAAGCCAATCTTTTTTTTCTTTCAGTTTTTCCGCCCAGAGCACTTTCAGTCCGGGGGTTTTTAAGACCGGCAGGTCTTCGCTGGGGATACAGCGGACGCCCATAATAGTAGTCGGAATCCCCATCTCCATTATCCGGCGGCTGACACAGGCATGGTTATGTTTTGTTCCCTGGTATGTTTCCCTGAGGTCAGCGTGGGCATCCAGAGTCAAGACCGAAAGTTTGGGATAAATTTTGTGAAATGCTTTTACCGCTCCCGCGGTTATGGAGTGTTCTCCGCCCAGGATGACCGGGAAAACCCGTTTTTTCAGAATTTTGGTGACATATTTTTCCACTTCGTTTACAACGGTTTCCGGCCGGGAAAGGTTTGGCCAGATTTCGGGCAGGGTGGCGATTCCCATCTCAGAGGGTTCAAAACCAAGTGATTCGTCGTACATCTCCAGGAACCGGCTGGCCAGAATTATCTCCTGGGGTCCGAAGCGGGTTCCTGGTTGATAAGAGGTGGTGCCGTCGTAAGCAACCGGCAGGATTGCCACCCGTGCTTTTTTTAAAGGCAGAGCCGGAAGTCCGGCAAAGGTGTAAGGTATTTCCATAAGAATTAATATTGCAAAATGCAGATTGTAAATTTCAAAATGCAAAATGGAATTTCATTAAACCGAAATTTTAACTTTTGCAATTTGCATTTTACATTTTGCGATATTTTTACGCTATAAAATCAATACTGCGGCTGAAACAACGGTTGTCCACCGGCCGTTCTTATCGCCGATAGCCGACTGGGTGATATTGGTTGTTTTGACAATCTGGTCGCTCATCCGCCAGATCTGTTTCTTTTCATCATAACTGCTGTCCGGGTCAAATTTGACGCCCAGGGTAGTTGCCAGCATCTGGGCGGCCAGGTCTTCGGCGTAATCTCCGGCTTTTTCGTCGGTCAGGCCAAAGCCGGAATATTCGGAAAGGTAGCCGTGGCTGTGCGGGCTTTTCGGAAGGGCGACCCCGATGGAAGAAGTGATGAGCCGGTGCGGTTCGTTGGTGGAGTTTTTGCTCATTACGCAGAAAAGAATCTGGCCCGGGTCCAGCCGTTTCAAGCCGGCCATCCGGCTGATTAACTTGGCGCCCGGCGGGAAGATGCTGGTGATGGGAACCAGGTTAAAAGGCGCAATGCCGGCATTGCGGAGCGCCCGTTCCAAACTGGTCAGTTTTTCCCGGTCCCGGCCGACCCCTTTAGTCAGGAAGATTTTTTTCGCGGTCAAGTCAATCATTTGTTTTGCCCTCCGTTATCAGAGAATTAATCTGTAGCGCTACCTTTAAGGCAGCCAAGCCATCGTTTCCGGTAACTATCGGTTCTCCTCCCTCTGCTACTATTTTCAGGAAAGAGTCTATTTCTAAACTCAGGGTTTCTGCTTTTTCCACCGCAATTGGTTCCCGGATAATCAGGTCAGCCAAACCCGGCTTTTCCTTGTTTTGCCAGGATTCGTCCGGGTTTTTGCGGTAACAGACAAGTTCCTGGCATTCACAATCCAGAGACCAGTATTTGTTACTTTCAAATACCCGGATTTTACGCATGCTTTGGTCGCTGATGCGGCTGGCCGTAAGGTTAGCCACTACACCGTTGGCGAAGGTCAGGCGGCTGGTGGCGATATCGGCGCTCTTGGTAAAAGCGGAAAGTCCCAGGGCGCTCACCTCTTTTATTTCAGAATTAACCAGGTCCAGGACTAAATCAATGTCGTGAATCATCAGGTCGGCCACTACGCTTACCTCGATGCCCCGGCCCTTGAAAGGACCCATCCGGTGGATTTCCAGGTATTTTGGCGTTTTTAATTCTTGGGTCAGCCGTTGTACTGCCGGGTTAAAGCGTTCGACGTGACCAATTTGCAACGGCACGTTTTTTTGGCGTGAAATGCGGACCAGTTCCGCCCCTTCTTCCGCGGTGCTGGCAATCGGTTTTTCCAGGAGGATTGGTTTCCCGGCCGAGAGAAATGCCGAAGCAACACGGTGGTGCAGGTTTGTCGGGACCGCGATGCTGGCCGCGTCTATTTCCGGAATGGCTTTCCGGTAATCGGCAAACCACGTTGCTCCGTATTCTTTTGCCAATCGTCCGCCCCGGGCCTCGTCCGGGTCGCAGATGGCCGTAACTTTTACGCCGGGTTTGCGGGAATAGACCCTGATGTGGTTTTCTCCCATGTGGCCGGCGCCGACTACCGCTAATTTAATCATTTATAATAGAAAAAATCGTGAAACGCAAAATACAGATTGTAAAAGTTAAAATTGGGCCGTTAAATTTTCC
Organism: Candidatus Omnitrophota bacterium; assembly: GCA_026387085.1. GTDB lineage: Bacteria > Ratteibacteria > UBA8468 > MWAK01 > MWAK01 > JAHJUB01. Next base: position 18 of record JAPLMK010000106.1, on the reverse strand, counting down.
AGCGTTTCCCGTTTCCGG
>JAPLMK010000101.1:11009-36749 GCA_026387085.1 Candidatus Omnitrophota bacterium | reverse complement strand
GGAGGTATACGCCTATGACCAATCGTTAGATTCTTTATTACGAGAAGCGCAGTTGGAAGAAGTTTTTGTGCCGGAATTTGTAAACGCTTAAAGAGAATCGATGACTACATCAATTTACAGAAAAAATTTGACAGAGTCTATTTTTTGACTTCTTGGTGTACAATCTTGCGGTAGGCGGAAGGGGAGAAACCGGTGATAAAATGATTATTGTTGACGGATAATTTTGAGGGCGGCGTCCGGACAGATCAGGGCGCAGCGCAGGCAACCGGTGCATTCTGCGCCGGAAAATTCGACGCAAAAGTATCCTTTTTTATTCTTCTCTTTTGAAATTTTCAGTTCTTTTTTAGGGCAGAAATGGACGCACAGGCCGCAACCCTTGCAGTACTTGTCGTCGACAATTACCTGGAATTTTGGTTTGGTTGTTGTTTTCATAAAACGAGGAGATTCTTCGCAATTACGGCTCAGAATGACAAAAAATGTGTCATCCTGAGGGTACCGAAGGATCTCGTAGTTAAAGATTATGAATACCTGCCCACGGCGGGAGGGGTGCTGCCCTCCCCTACGTTATAATGTTTTTAATCTGTTTATAAATTCCTGCCTCGTCCAGGCCGATTTCTGCCAGTAATTCCGGTCGGCTTCCGAAAGTGATGAACCGGTCCGGCGCTCCAATCATCCTTAAGTTTTTTTTCAGGTCTTTTTCCGCGAGGTATTCCAAAACCGCGCCGCCGAATCCGCCTAAACGACTGTTTTCTTCTACGGTCACTATGGTGTTTGCCATTGCGGCTTTTTGGATAATTTCTTCATTGACGGGTTTGATATCAGAGGTTGGCCAGAAAGAGACGGAAACCCCGTCATTTTTTAACCTTAATGCTGCCCGGTACGCAGTTTCGGCGATATTACCTACTGCCAGGATTGCTATTGCGGCCTTCGGTTCTTCAATCGGTTCCAAATTTTCCGGTCCGGCGTCTTTGGGAAAAAGGATGACGGTAGGGAAAGATGCCTCCAGGGATTGGGTTAACAACCGGCGCAGTTCCCGGTAGGAAAAAGGCGCCAGAACGGAAAGTCCGGGCAAAGAACGCAGGTAAGAAAAAGAGTAGAGGCTGTGGTGGGTGGAACCGTCCGGGCCAACCAGTCCGTTGTTGCACAAGACAAAGGTAACCGGCAGTCCCTGCAGGCAGATTTCCTGAAACATCTGGTCGAATGTGCGCTGGAAGAAGGTGGCATAGATGGAAACTACCGGATGCTTGCCGGATTTAGCGAGGCCGGCGGCAAAAGCGACCGCGGCCTGTTCCGCGATTCCGACGTCAAAAAAACGTTCCGGGTACAATTTTTGAAAATTTTGGAGCCCAACCCCCCGGGTCATCGCTGCGGTGATAGCTACAATTTCCGGTCTTTTTTCCGCCTGCCGGACCAGTTCCTCCGTGAATACTTCACGATATTCCGCTTTCGGCGTCTCGATTGATTTACCGGTTGTTATGGAGAATCTGCTTGCGGAGTGAAAGTGTTCCGGGTCTGTTTCGGCCGGCGGATAACCCTTTCCTTTTTTGGTGACCACATGGACCAACCGCGGAGTTGAAAGGTTTAAGACCTTTTCCAGCGCTTCCGTAAGTTGGGAAAAATTATGGCCGTCGAACGGTCCGAAATAACTAAATCCGATTCCCTCGAAGAGTTCCGCAGGGCCCAGGAGGTTCTTAACCCCTTCTTCCATCGTTTTGAAGAAGTTAATCATTTCCGGGCCCAGGAAGGGCATCTTCTGGACGAGCGTTCGGGTATGCTGCCGGAAGCTTTCCAGGCGCGGGTTGGTGATGACCCTGGTCAGGGAAAGGGCGAGTCCGCCGGTGGTAGGTGAAATCGCCATTTCGTTAGCATTGAGGATGACGCACAGGTTTGCCTTGGCCGCCGCCGCCTGGTTTAATCCTTCAAAGGCCACCCCGCCGCCCAAAGAGGCGTCGCCGATTATTACGACGGTTTTTCCCTCTTTTTTAGCGCAGGCGATACCTAATCCGGTGGCGATGGAAGTGCTGGAATGGCCGGTCCGTAAAGGGTCGGTGGCGCTTTCGTTTGGTTCCGGAAAACCGGAGAGGCCCTGGTAGGTCCTCAGTTTTTTAAACTCTTCTTTTCGTCCGGTCAGAATTTTGTGGGCATAGGTCTGATGGCCAACATCCCAGATAATGGTATCTTTTTCCAGGTCCAGGAGACGGTGGAGAGCGATAGTTAATTCCACCACGCCCAGGTTTGAGGAGAGATGGCCGCCGTTCTTAGCCACCACTTCAATGATGAGCCGCCGGATTTCTTCCGCCAAGAGCGGAAGCTCCTCCGGCCGCAGTTTTTTGACGTCTCCGGTTTGATTAATCTTATCCAGTATCATAATTAATTCCAATTCGCCTTCATTCATATAGCATCGTTGGCTTCGTCGTCAGCTTCCTCGGCGTACTTCCGTGTACGCCTTCTTTGCTGCCTTCTTGCCGCCTTGCTCTATTTTTGAATGCAAATTGGTTTAGGGCGATAAAACCCTTTACATTTTAACCTTTTTCGGATTTTTATGTCTAATAATAAATTTTGACTTGGTTTTTTATGCTAAAATATTACAATAGTGGAAAAAGATTTCGATCTTATCGTGGTCGGCGCCGGTCATGCCGGAGCCGAAGCCGCCTTGTCTGCCTCCAGAATGGGTTTCTCCGTCCTGCTTCTGACGATGAACCTGGATACGGTGGGCCAGATGTCCTGTAACCCGGCCATCGGCGGGGTGGCTAAAGGACAGCTGGTCCGGGAGATAGATGCCCTGGGTGGCGAAATGGGCCGGTGGGCTGATGCCACCGGTATCCAGTTTCGGGTTCTTAATGCCGGTAAAGGCCCGGCTGCGTTCAGCCCCCGGGTTCAGAGTGATAAGAAGGCCTACCAGAAATTGGCGCGCGAAACGCTGGAGAGAATTCCGAACCTGACTATCCGGCAGGGTGTGGCGGAGGAAGTCCTGGTTAAGGGCGGTAAAGTAGCCGGAATAGATACCCGGGAAGGGCTGAAATACCGGGCCCGGTCTGTAATTATTACGGCCGGAACTTTTCTTTCCGGGGTTTTGCATCTCGGCCAGATTATTATTTCCGGCGGACGGATGGGTGAAGAATCCGCCGATAAGTTGAGCGGCTCGCTTAAGAGAAACGGTTTTGAGGTCAGCCGTTTTAAGACCGGCACGCCGCCCCGGGTCTCTTTTCGTTCCCTGAATCTTGACAAGTTGAAAATTCAGCTTGGGGATGAATTTCCCCGGCCGTTTTCTTTCAGAACGGAAGGTTTTGCGCCGCACCAGGTACCTTGTTATCTCACCCATACGACTCCCGAAACGATTCGCATCGTGACCGAAAACCTGCATCGGGCTCCGCTTTACACCGGGCAGATTACGGGAATCGGGCCGCGCTATTGTCCCTCGCTGGAAGTGAAGGTAAAGAGGTTTCCGGGCAAGACCGGCCACCAGGTATTCCTGGAACCGGAGGGCCGGAATACCGATGAAGTATATGTCGGTGGTTTTGCAACGAGTTTGCCGGCTGAAGTTCAGCGGGATGCCCTGAAAACGGTCACCGGATTAGAGGATGCGGAAATCCTCCGTTTCGGTTATGCGGTAGAGTATGATTTTTTCCCGACTCACCAGATAAAATCCACCATGGAAACCAAACGGGTGGAAAACCTCTATTTTGCCGGTCAGGTAAACGGAACCAGCGGATACGAGGAGGCGGCCGGACAGGGGCTTCTGGCCGGGATTAATGCGGGCCTCAGGCTTCAGGGCAAGCCACCGTTTGTGCCGCGAAGCGACGAGGCCTACCTGGGGGTGATGGCCAACGATTTAACCACCACGGAACTTCTTGAACCGTACCGGCTCTTTACTTCCCGGGCGGAGTACCGGCTCCTGCTGCGCAGTGACAACGCTGATTTCCGCTTGATGGATTATGGCTACCGGTTTGGTCTGATTCCGGAAGATGTTTATGAAAATATGCGCTCTCAGCGGGAGGCGATTGCGACGGAGATTAAGCGGTTGAAGGCCACCTTTGTTTCTTTGCCGGAAGGCGCGCTGAATCTGGCCCGTTACCTTCGCCGTCCGGATGTCAGTTATCGCGATATTGAGAAATTAGAAGCGCAGAAGCGCAAAGGTACTGAAGTGGCGCCCGCTTCTTTTATTCCTCTCCCCGTCGGGGAGAGGCGCGGTGAGGGGGACGAAAGAATCAAGGAGGCAATTGAGATTGAACTCAAGTACGAGGGATACCTGGAGCAGGATAAAGTTATGGCGGAAAGGCTAGCGAAAAATGCCGGAGCTTTAATTCCGAAAAATTTTAAATATGACAAGATTGCCGGTCTTTCTACGGAAGGAAGGGAGAAACTTGAGAAGTTTCGGCCCGGTTCGCTTGACGAGGCGCGGCAGATAAGCGGAATTCGGGCCAGCGACCTCACCCTCTTGTTTTTACGGTTGCAGGGATAATATAAATGAAAAAAATTACAAAGAGCCCGGAGGAAACCAAGGCGGTTGCGTCTCTCTTTGCTGAGAAATTAAAGGGTGGGGAGATAATTGCGCTTACCGGGCCGCTGGGCGCCGGTAAAACGGTCTTCGTGAAAGGTTTGGCTCGAGGTTTAGGGGTGTCGGAAAAAAAGGTGCGCAGCCCTTCATTTGTAATCTTGATTGAACATTATCATGGTCGTTTGCCGCTCTTTCATTTTGATTTCTACCGTTTCGAAAAGGGAGCCGAAATAGATACCACCCCTTTTGAGGACTGCTTGAAAGCCAAAGGTGTAATCGTAATTGAATGGCCGGAGCGGATAGCCGGTTACCTGCCGCCGGAAACCAGAAAAGTATCGATAGAAGTGCTGGGGCGGAAACTGCGCAGAATTGTTTTATAATAAACGCTGTCATTCCCGCGGATAGTAAGCGGGAATCCATACCTTTAGAAGCGCTACATCTGCAGTGATTTTATTGCTTCTTTAATATCTTTAGCCCGGAATAAATAGGTTCCAACCACTAGGATATCAGCCCCGGCTTTCCGGCAGAGAGCGCCGGTCTTCGGATTGACTCCGCCGTCAACCTCAATTTCAAAACTCAGGCCTCTTTTCCGCCGTTCTGCGTCAAGCATGGAAATCTTATCCAGGGCGCCAACAATAAATTCCTGCCCTCCGAACCCGGGGTTTACCGACATAACCAAAACCTGGTCAAGTGCATCTAAATAAGGGAGGATGGTTTCTGCCGGGGTGTCCGGGTTAAGGACCAGGCCGGCCTTGACCCCGCGGGCTTTTATTTCTTCCAGTAATTTTTCCGGCTTGGGGATTACTTCCAGGTGAAAAAGAATGAGGTCGCTCCCGGCTTCAATGAACGGACCGGAAAATTTCTCCGGATTGGTAACCATCAGGTGCGCTTCAAAGGAGAGCCGGGTTTGGGGACGCAGGCTTTTGACCACCTGGGGTCCGAGCGTGAGGTTGGGCACAAAATGGCCGTCCATGATATCCAGGTGGAGGAGTTGGGCGCCGGCTTCTTCCGCCCGCTTAATCTCCTGGCCGAGGTTGCCAAAATCCGCGTTCAGGATTGATGCGGCAATTTTAACCATATTGCGATATAATATAACACATTATGAAGCCGAAGCAAATAAAGCCGAAGCAGGTAAAACCGGAGTCGGGGAAAAGGAAGCGCGTGATTGCGCCGGTCATTCAAAACCGTCGCGCCCGTTATGATTATGAAATTTTCCAGACGGTGGATGCCGGTTTATCTTTGGCCGGGCCGGAGGTAAAGTCCATCAGGGGCGGAAACGCTTCCCTGTCAGATTCTTTTGCCCGGATTGACAAAAACGAGATTTTCCTGCATAATATGTATATCGCTCCGTACCCGTGCAGCCGGGAGGAGCTGGACGTAAGGCGTCCGAGAAAACTGCTCCTTCACAAACAGGAAGTACTGAAATTAAGCCAGGCGGTTAGCCAGAAAGGACTGACGCTGATACCCTTAAAGGTTCATTTCCGGCGCGGCTGGGCAAAGGTTGAGATAGCCGTTGCCAAGAGCAAAAAGCAATTTGATAAAAGGGAGAAGATTAAGCGCCGGGTATCTGATTTGGAGATTCATAACCGTGTTTAAGATTTTTCTCGTGGATTGTAGCGGTGCGATTTATCGCACGTATTGTATTCAATGGGGGCGAACTGATTCGACTGGAACGGAAGTAACGGATTGGAGCATGCCGAGTTCGGGGAAGGGCTCGTTAAAATCCCCAAAAACAAACTGCCAATACGGCAAACTATCTGGCGGCATAAGCCAGACTCCCCTCTGACTGCCTGTAGTTAGAGAGCGGAGCGGATAGCAGGCTGGCTCCTTTATTCCGCCTTAAGATAAAGGAGTAAGAAACCTTGAGGCTACGGCCGGTTCATCCATTTCCCGAGAGGGCCCGGCAGGAAGACAAAACGGGGAAAAAGCATGTAGCGCCAACCGTTCTTTATTTCAGGACCGGAGCTCACTACTCCGCGCCTCCACCAGGGTCGGGAAAATTTTTCCGGCCCTGTTTTTTAAGCGACGGGCCTGCAAAAGGTGCGGGAAAAGGCATTTTCCCGCGCAATCTTTGTGGGGACGGAAGATTAGGGAAGGGATGCTCCCTTCCCTAAAAACGAGCGCAGGCAGCGTTACGAGTTGTAGCGGCTGAGCTAAACTCGTGCCGCCGGAGTGAAGTAGGACCACGAGCTCACTACTCCGCGCTTCCACCAAAAGGGTCGGATTTTATCCGGCCATTTTTTATATTAAAAAGAGGAGATAATGGCTAATAATATCGGTGTCAGGATAAGATCAGGCGCAAGCGACTGGCAGATATTCCAGAAAGATTCTGACGGCAAGGCAGTTATTTCACTGGAAGGCACCTACTCTTTTTCGGAACCGCAGGATTTAGGCGCGGTGCTGGTGCGGGTAGTGAGCGAAAACAGCCAAATCCCGGTTTGCAGCGAGAATGATTGGACGCCGGCCTTAACCCAGACGGACAAAACGTGGTCGGTAAAGATTAAAGTGCCGGCCGGCGGTCTCTATCGGATTGAAACCTCTCTTTTAGTGAAGGACGTTGTTTTGGAATGGGGGTTGCACGGCGATTTCATCCACCACATCGGAGTAGGTGATTTATGGGTGATTGCCGGACAATCAAATGCCGCCGGGTACGGAAGAGGAGAAGTTGACGATGGGCCGGAACTGGGCATACACATCCTGCGCAACGACGAAAAATGGGACATTGCCAGCCATCCCCTGAACGATACCCGGGGGAATAACCATCCGAACCTGGAATTTGCAAATCCCGGGCACTCGCCCTTCTTGAATTTTGCGAAAGTACTAAAGAAAACGCTGGGCTATCCGATCGGACTGATTCAAACGTCCCTGGGCGCTTCGCCTCTTTCTCAGTGGAACCCGCAGGAAAACCCGGATGCGCCGCTCTACCGGAATATGCTTCACTGTATCGGGCTGTCCGGCGGAAAGATAACCGGGGTCTGCTGGTACCAGGGATGCTCGGACACAACCGATATTTTATGCCATTCCTACCTGGAGCGTTTCGGGCAGTTTGTGGAAAGCACGCGCCGGGATTTGAATCAGCATAATCTTCTTTTTCTGACCGCTCAACTCAATCGTGTCTGTGGCTTTCCAAATGAAGCAATGGATATCGCATGGAGCACAGTGCGGGAAGCCCAACGCCAGGCGGCCCATTCTTTAACCGGAGTGGCGGTGATTCCCACGATTGACCTGCCGCTTTCTGACCCGATTCATATCAGCCCGTCCGGAAACATTGTTTTGGGTCAGCGTTTTGCTGCGACGGCCCTGGGAATGTATTATCAGAGAGACATACCCTGGCGTTTTCCGGAAATTTGCGGGGCAGATGCGCGGGGCGAAAAGAAAGAAGTTGTTTTGAGTTTTGGTAATGTGCGGCACCGTCTTCACTCAGATTTACCGGTGGTCGAAGATTTTACGGTTGAAGACAGCCGGGGCCGGGTTGAGGTTGAAAAGGTGGAGTTTGCGGGAAAAGAGAAAGTGATTTTAAGGTTAACCAGGGCTTTGGAAGGAGAAGCGTTTGTCCACAACGGATTTGGGTTTACCCCCAAGACTTCAATCTACGAGGCGATTTCCTTAAAACCTTTACTGGCTTTTTACCGTTTTAGAATCACTTAGTTTGTCTAAAGAATCTTTTTGATTTCCGCCAGAATCAGGCGCTCGGATTCTTCCAGGCCGGTGTTGATAGTGCAGCCGGCCGCATTGCGGTGCCCGCCGCCGCCGAATTCGGCGGCAACCTTCTGCACATCGTAGGCATTTTTTGAGCGCAGATTAACCCGGGTTTTCCCGTCGGGCAGTTCCTTAAGGAGAAAGGTAACGCGGTTATTTTCGACTACTCTCAGGTAGTCGATAAAACTCTCGCTATCGCATTCGGAAGTTCCGGTCTCCTGATACATTTGCCGGTTTATTTTACAGTAGACAACGTACCCGTCCGGTGTTTGTTTGATGGTGGAGAGCACTTTGCCCAGCAAAAGCAGGGTGGCGAATAAGACCTGTTCGTAAACTCCTTCGACGATTTTGTTCGGTTCGGCGCCGCTGTCAATGAGGTCGGCGGTGATGCGCAGGGTCTGGGCGTTGGTGTTGAAGCGGAACGCAGAGGTATCGGTGAGGATGGCCGTATAGAGAGCCGAGGCGATTTCCGGGGTTATTTTTCCGCCGGACTGGATAATGACATCGTGAACAATTTCTCCGCACGCGGAAACCCCAGGCGAAACCAGGTTTACGTTCCCGTAAAGGCTATTGTCAATATGGTGGTCAATGTTGAGGATGGGCACATCTTCCGCTATTTTGCCGGATTGGCCGGCGCGATATTTACTGCTGCACTCCAGGAATACGGCGGCTTCAAAAGAATCCCGGAAACGAGGCCGGCGTTTGAAATCGGCTAAAGGCTGAATTATTTCGCTCCCCTCCAGAAACCGGTAGCCAGCCGGCACCGGTTCATCGTTGACGATTACCGCTTGTTTGCCTTTAGCTTTCAGGAAAAAGTAAAGCGCTATTTCACTCCCAATCGCGTCCCCATCCGGAGAGAGGTGGCTGGTAATGAAGAAAGAGCGGTAATTGCTCAAAAACTTTAGTTCATCCATATTCGGGCAGCAATGTTTTCTTTTAAGTCAGGCAGTCCTTCTCCGGTAATACTGGAAGTAAAGACCGCTTCCGGGAACTTGCGTTCCAGCCGTTCTTTTTGTTCGGCAGTTAAAAGATCCAGTTTGTTGATTACGACCAGCCGCGGCAGATTTTTTGCCGAAAGTTGGTTTAAAACATCTATTGTTGTGCCGTAATGTTCAGAAATCAGGCCGGAACTTCCGTCCAGAACCACTATAATTAATTGCGCGTCGGAGATTCCTTCCAGGGTTGCGTGGAACGCGGCAACCAGGGTATGGGAAAGGTTATGGAGAAATCCAACCGTATCGGTCGCCACCGCAAACCTTCCCTTGCCCTCGCCAGAGGCGAGTGCGCCTTCGGCGCAAAAGTAAATGCGCCTGGTGGTGGTATCAAGCGTGGCGAAAAGTTTATCGGCTACTAATGTTGCTTTTTTATGGCACAGGGTGTTAAGGAGCGCGCTCTTGCCGGCGTTGGTATATCCTACCAGCGCTATTTCCGGCACTCCCCTGCCTTTGCGCAGATCCCGGAGTTTTTGCCGCTGTTCTTCCAGCGCGGAAATACGGATTTCCAGGCGCTTAATATGTTCCCGGGCTCTCCGGCGTTCTTCTTCCAGTTTCATTTCCCCGGGACCGCGGGTGCCGATACCTCCGCCCAGCCGGGAAAGGAGAATGCCTCTGCCGGTCATCCGGGAGAGGAGGTAATTTTCCCGGGCCAACTCCACCTGAAGTTTTCCGGCGGCGCTGTGAGCGTGCTTGGAAAATATCTGCAAAATCAGGCTGGTCCGGTCCAGTATTTCTACGCCCCAACTATCTTTTAAATTTCTTTGCTGGATACCGGAAAAGTCTAGATTTAAAATGACCCGCTTAAAATCATTTTCTTTAATCCGTCCGGCGATTTCCGCCACCTTTCCTTTTCCGAAATAGGTTGTGGCGTTTGGTTCTCTGACCTTGAGCGTTTCTACTCCTCCCGCCGGAATTCCGGCGGTCAGGCAGAGGTTTTGCAGTTCCGCAACCGCTTCTTCGGTCGGAAAACCAGCCGGGCCTTCATCAACCACAATCAGTAATGATTTAAGCAATTTTATTATTTTGTAACCTTAGGTATTTTTAGGTGGCTATCTCCAGAATTTCAACCAGAGAATAAAACTGACGGTGACCGAACGCTTTCTTATAGTCCTTTTTTGATTTTCGTTTGAAGACCAGAATTTTCTTATTTTTGCCTTCCGATATTATCTTCGCCTTTACTTTTACCGCAGATAGTTTGGCCGGGTCGGTTATGATCTTTCCGTCGTCTGCGGTAAAGAGCAGGACCTGGTCGAAGACAAACTCAGCTTTGTCCTGCGGGGGCAGTTTTTCCACCTTCAGCTTCATGCCCGGGGACACGATGTATTGCTTTCCTCCGGTTTCAATTACGGCTTGCATTGTAGCCTCCTTGTGAAGTGCATTATCTTGAAAAGCAGCGCGGTACTTTTATATCGCCGCACCCGGATGCCTGGTAGCGCCTTCTTTACAACTTCAGTTTTTGTCTTTTACCGTTAAAATATAATATAATATCATAAACTTGCGGAAAAATACACTATGAAACGGCAGGATGTTACTAAAAATGTTGCGGGAAAGACCGGATTAGAACAGAAGGCGGTCGCCGAAGTTCTTAAGATCTTTCTGGGCGAAATAGAAGCCGGTATCATTGCGGAAAGGTCCATTCAACTGCGGCCGCTGGGAACATTCGTGGTAAAGAAGCGCCGGGCAAAGATGGGCAGAAACCCCCTTACCAATGAGCCGGTCCCGGTTCCGGAACACTTCACGCTTACCTTTCGGCCCAGCCGCCGTTTTAAGATAAAACTCAACAATAAGCAATCTAAACCAATAAAGCAATTTACAGAACCCGGCCAGGGTTCTCTCTTTTGAAGTGAGGGTATTTTCGACAAGATTCCGTTCTCTGTTTGAGGCGGACTTTCAGCCCGGCGGGGGAATGGTTTAAGTGGGGGGCGTGTTTAAAATTATAATTTTAGCGCTGGTTCAAGGAATAGCGGAATTTCTGCCTATTTCCAGTTCCGGCCACTTGTCTCTTGTCAACCATTTTTTTCCAAGCACCCCGGAGAATTTTTTTCTGGCGGTTTTTTTGCACGGTGGGACGCTCTTAGCAACGATAATTTATTTCCGGTCGGATATTGCCCGGCTTTTTGCCGGTTTCCGCTTCCGGTCTGAAAAGGGTCCGGAAAGCCGGCGGTACCTGGCGGCCATCATCGCGGGTAGTATTCCGGTTGGTATCCTGGGCCTGTTCCTGGAGGAGCAGGCGGAGCGTATTTTCGTTTCCCCGCCTCTTCTGGCGGTGATGTTTCTGATTACCGGGTTGGCGCTGGCGATTGCTAGCCTACCCCGTTGTCGCTCATCCCTTCCTCTCCCCGAGGGCTGCAAGTCCGCCTCCGGCGGGGAGAGGTTAGGTGAGGGGGAAAAGGGCAAGGGGAGTTTAAACTTTTCCCGGGCTTTCGGCATAGGTTGCGCGCAACTGGCAGCGGTTTTACCGGGTATTTCCCGGAGCGGCAGCACTATCTCCGCCGGGCTTATTTCCGGCCTTTCCCGGCAGGAAGCGTTCCGTTTCTCCTTTCTCCTTTCTTTGCCGGCGGTGGCCGGCGCTTTTTTGATTGAGGGCGTTAAAGGCCTGAAGGCCGGCATTTCGATTCCTGTGCCGGAGATGGCGCTTGGTTTTACGCTAAGTTTTGGGGCCGGATTTCTGGCGCTCCATCTTTTACGCCGCCTGGTCCTGGCCGGTCGCCTGGTCTGGTTCAGCATTTACCTTCTTATTTTGGGATTGTTTACCGCTTTCCTTTAAAATATTGTCCGCGATATCCGGAGGAATTATGAAAGAAAATTTAAGTTTATTTGATTTGACAGGCAAGACCGCGGTAGTTACCGGAGGCGCCGGGGTGTTGGGGCTCCAGATGGCCCGGGGGTTGGGTAAGTCCGGGGCTGCCGTTGTGATTTGCGACATTAAAAACGCCGAAGAAAAGGCAGCAGAATTAAAGCGTGAAGGGATTGCGGCAAAGGGCTATTTTATCAATGTTCTGGAGAAAGAGGAAATTAAGAAATGCTGTGATGCGGTCGTAAAAGATTTTCCCAAAATAGATATTCTGGTCAATGCGGCCGGCGGCAACATGAAAGAGGCCACCACCTCAAAAGAACTGAGTTTTTTTGACCTTCCCCTGACGGCGCTGGAAAAGGTTATTTCCTTAAATCTTTTCGGCGGGGCAATTTTGCCGTCCCAGGTTTTCGGTAAATTCATGGCGGAAAATAAGACCGGCGGTTCCATTATTAATATTTCCTCAATGAACGCTTTTCGTCCCTTAACCAGGATTCCCGGTTATTCGGCCGCCAAGGCGGCGGTTAATAATTTCACCCAGTGGCTGGCGGTTCATCTGGCGCAGGAATATAACCGGAATCTCCGGGTTAACGCGCTGGCGCCGGGATTTTTTTCCACGGAACAGAACCGTTTTCTTCTTTTTGACAGCAAGGGAGAATTAACCGAGAGGGGTAAATTAATCATAACGCATACACCGATGGGTAGGTTTGGCGAGCCGGACGAGTTGCTCGGCGCCCTTATCTGGCTGGCTTCGGATGCTTCAAAGTTTGTGACCGGCACGGTCTTGCCGGTAGATGGCGGGTTTAGCGCGTTTTCGGGTGTTTGATAAAGCAAAACGCTCTTTGTGTCAGACAAAACTACGTAACTTACGGCTTGAGCCTCTCCGTGTTGAGAACGACACTCGTCCCGGCCATAAGCCGAAGAGTAGAAGTGGGTCAATTACTGGCCGGGTTCTCGCCAAAATGCAGGTGAGACCCGGCTACTCACTCCTTCATTTTGCTTGTTTTGTTCCTAACACTACGTGAAGTTTTACTTTTATTAAAGCACCCTCGTTCGTTTAGGTTTATTTAAGGAGGAAAAAAATGAAGAAAGCGGAAATTGGTTTAATTGGCGTGGAGGTAATGGGAAGAAGCCTTGTCCTTAATATGGAGGATAAGGGTTATACGGTAGCGGTCTTTAACCGGACTGGCGAGAAGACCAAGGCGTTTGCCGAAGGCCCGGCCAAAGGTAAAAAGATTATTCCGACCTATGAGCTGAAAGATTTTATCGACGCATTGGAGAAACCGCGCAAGATAATGCTAATGGTCAAGGAAGGCGCCCCGGTAGATGGTTTTATTGAAAAACTCCTGCCTTTTCTGGATAAGGGCGACCTGATTATCGATGGAGGAAACTCTTTTTTTAAGGACACGATCAGACGGAACGCCTATCTGACCGAAAAAGGAATCTTCTTCATCGGCACCGGTGTTTCCGGTGGTGAAGAAGGCGCGCTGAAAGGGCCGGCTATTATCCCGGGCGGACAACGAGAGGCCTATGCTTTGGTCGAAAAAATCTTCATCGATATTTCCGCCAAGGCCTATGACGGGGCGCCCTGTGTCGCTTATATCGGACCGGATGGCGCCGGCCACTTTGTCAAGATGGTGCACAACGGTATTGAATACGGCGACATGGAGATGATCGGCGAGTGTGCCTGGGTCTTCCGGAACGCCCTGGGGATGAGTTCCGGGGAGATAGCCGAAATGATGGGCGAGTGGAACGGTAATAAAGACATTCTGCGGTCTTACCTTGTTGAAATTACGGCTGACAGCATGAAGGAGAAAAACAAGGAAACCGGCGAATTCCTGGTAGACCGGGTAGCCGATATTACGCGGATGAAGGGCACTGGTACCTGGACCATTCAGAGCGCCCTGGAGCTTTTGGTTCCGGTACCTTCCATCGCAGCCGCGGTCTTTTCCCGGGAGATGTCTCAGGATAAGGATTTAAGGTTAAAGATGGCCGGTATATTAACGCTGCCTGTCCAAAAGAGCACCGTTGGTGACAAAAAGGAATTACTCGACCTGGGACATGACGCGCTTTACATCGCCAAGATTGCGTCTTATGCCCAAGGTATGGCGTTACTGCAGGCGGCTTCAAAGGAGTATAAGTTTAATCTGAATTTGGGAGAAATCGCCCAAATCTGGCGCGCCGGTTGTATTATCCGGGCCCAGTTTCTGGACGAAATAACCAAAGCGTACCAGGATAATCCGGACCTGCCCAGCCTTCTGGCTGACCCGAAAATTGCCGGGTTTGTCTGCCGGAATTTAACGAAATTGGCCCGGTTTATCGGGATTGCCCACAGCGCCGGATTGCCGGTGATGGCTTTGACCAGCGCCTATGATTATATCGCCCAGTTGGCCAGCCCGGCTCTGTTCTCCGCCCAGGTGGCTGCGCTTCAGCGTGATTATTTCGGCGCCCATGGTTATTTTAAAATTGGCGGCCCCAATGATCCAAAACTTGTTACCAACGCTGAGGGCAAGGTGCGGGAATATCACACGGAGTGGTTATTTGAGGGCCGTCCGGAAAAGGAGATAACTAAATAAAAAATATTGCAAAATGCAAATTGCAAAATGCAAATTGTAAATTTCAAATTGTAAAACGAACGGATAGAAAATCAATAATTTTACATTTTACACTTTGTTTTTTGAATTCTGCATTGATGGGGAGGTAGTTTATGAAGAATGTTGTTATCGCGCAGTCCGGAGGACCAACCGCAGTTATCAACAACAGCATCCGCGGCGCGGTTGATATCTTGAAGGCATCCGGTAAGGTCGGCCGGCTCTACGGCGCCCGGATGGGTATCATCGGTGTTTTGCAGGAAGAATTATTGGATATTACCGAACAAAGTTCCGAACAGGTAGCTCTTTTAGAGCGGACCCCTTCGGCCGGAGTTTTCGGCAGTTGCCGCTACAAGATAAAGAGTGAAGAAGACCTGAACCGGGTGATAGCGGTTTTTGCCAAGCACGATGTTGGCTATTTCTTTTACTGCGGCGGAAATGATTCGATGGATACCGCGGATAAGATTAATAACCTGGCAAAAGAAAAAGGGCTGGACCTGGTTTGCGCCGGAATTGCCAAGACGATTGATAATGATGTAGGCGGCGGATTACAGCCGGACGGCACCTTTGCGATTTGTGACCATAATCCCGGTTACGGCAGCACGGTGCGGAGTTTGGCGGTCAATATTCTGGAGGCGAACCAGGAGAATAAAGCCAGTTACACCAGCGACCCGGTCCTGGTAATCGGTGTCATGGGCAGAAAGATCGGTTTTATTACCGCCGGCGCCCGGCTGGCTGACCCGGAGCGCAAGTTGCCCCTGGTGCTTGTTCTGCCGGAGGCGTTTGGTAAGACAAATTCAGAAGAGAATCTGGAATATATCACCCGGAAAGTTAACGAGAAGCTGGAAGCGTTCGGGCGGTGTATCGTGGTTGTCAGCGAAGGCGCAAATTTGGGTGACCTGGATGTTTTGCGCGATAGTTTCGGTCACGAACAGTTCAGCGGGTCCGGCAAAACCACCGAGGGTGTTTTAACTAATTATTTTAACGGTTTGGACCGGAAAGACAGTCAGGGCAGAGCGGAAAGCCGGCTTAAAGTCAGGGGTGTTGCCCGTTCGGAGAGGCCCGGCACCAAACAGCGCCGTGAAATCGGGACCGTGTCCGAAATTGACTTATTTGAGGCCTACCAGGTGGGTGTTAAAGCCGCCCGGATTGCCCTGGCCGGGGAAGGCGGTTTTATGGCTACCATTATCCGGGCGCCCGGCGCAAAATATCAGGTCTCTTTCGATAAGGTTCTTTTGAAGACGGTGGCTAACGCCGAAAGAAAGTTTCCGGCCGAGTGGATTGCCCAAGACCGGATAGACGTAACTGACGATTTTACAAAATGGGCTTTGCCTCTGCTGGGCGGACCTTTGCCGGTCGTTGCCAATTTCAAGGAGGTTTTTGCCCCGAATCTGTGCGGGAAGTACATCCCATTTGCTTATCGGAAGTAGAAACGCTGTCATTCCCGTATGTATTAGACGGGAATCCATAAACCTTCGGTGTAGATTCCCGCTTACTATCCGCGGGACTGACAAAAAGAGGAAACTATTATGTCTTTAGCTAAACTCACGCAAAAACAGATTAAGGAAGACCCGGAACAGCAATTAAGAAATTTCAAACGGACCAAGGATTTTCTGGTGGCGATTGACACCGACGGTTGCGTAACCGACAACATGAACGGAAAGCAAATCCTGGTCTTTCATCCCCAGTATCTGGAATTCTACCAATTGTGGGGGATTGAATCCTACTTCCGGGAAGTGGCCGAGTATTACAATCTTTTTTCCATTAACCGGGGTTGTAACCGGTTTCTGGCTACCCAGTTTACCCTGAAGGCGCTGGCGGCCCGAAAAGATGTTGCCGGCGTTGCGAAAGAGAAAGGGGTCTTGTTGCCGGAGATAAAACCGCTTGATGATTATATTGCTTATTGCAGCCAGAATAATTTAGGTTTGGGAAATCCGAGTTTGGAAAAATTTCTGGGCACCCGGCCCCTGGACCTCGCTATCTATAAATTGCTGGGCTGGAGCGAAGCGGTAAACCGGACGTTTCCTTTTGTTAACACTAAAATTCCGCCTTTTGATAACGTGAGAGAGTCCCTGAAACTGATGGCAGAGAATGCGGATGTTCTGGTGGTCTCCCAAACCCCTTATGAAGATTTAGTTAATTACTGGGAAGCCCAGGGGATTTCCGGGCATATCTGCTTTATCTCCGGCCAGGAAATGGGCAACAAGACGCACCACATCCAGGTTGTTAAAGAGGTTGGCGGGTATGACGACGACAAGGTATTGATGCTCGGAGACGGCGACGGAGATTACAAGGCGGTCAATAAGAATAACGGACTTTTTTACCCGATACCGGCCGGGCTGGAACAGGAAGCCTGGCGTAAATTTCCGGAAAGGTTCGAACTATTTCTTGCCGGGCAATACAAAGGAGAGCTTGAAGGCCGGCTTTTTTCCGAATTTTCCAAAGTTTTGCTTACCACGCCGCCCTGGGAAGAGCCGGGTTACGAGCACAAAAAGGCATACCGGGAGAAGCAGGAAATTAGAAAGACGCTGTATGCCAAACTTTATCCCAACGGCCGTCTGCTAACACTTTGACGTCATTCCCGCGGATAGTAAGCGGGAATCCATAATTATTGCGTAGTGCGACCGTTCAGCGTTGCCGGCATTTGTCGTTGCCGAGTTTTCCCGGAGTTGTTTATGGAGAAAAATTATGCTATCAGGTAAAGGCAGTCCGGAAACTTTCTTCTCCGATACGGAGCTGGCATCGCTTTGTGTCGCAGGGCTGAAAAAAGGTAATTTTAGCGGTAAAAAAGTTCTGGTAATTATTCCGGACTCCACCCGGTCCGGTCCGATTAAACTTATTTTCCGGGCAATCTGCGACGCTCTGCAACCGCAAGCCGGAAAGGTTGATTTTATTATTGCCCTGGGAACCCACCCGGAGATGTCCGAAGAAAAATTAAATGTTCACCTGGGGCTGACGGCTGCGGAAAGAAACGGCAAATTTCGTAATATCGGAATATTTCAGCACCAATGGTCTCATCCGGAGGAATTAAGGCAGATAGGTGTTATTACGGCGGCCCGGATGGCGGAGATTTCCGGCGGGCTTTTGGGCGAAGATATTCCGGTAACGATAAATAAGAAAGTTTTTGACTACCAGGAACTCATCCTGGTCGGACCGGTCTTTCCTCACGAAGTAGTCGGTTTTTCCGGCGGATATAAATATCTTTTTCCCGGTATCTCCGGTCCCCAATTCCTCCATAAATTTCACTGGCTGGGCGCGCTCGTTACCAATCCCAAGATAAACGGAACCAAAGATACTCCGGTCCGGCGGGCGCTTAACGAAGCTGCTTCTTTCCTTGATATTTCCATTACAAATATCTGCTATGTTGTCAAGGAGAAGAAAACCTACGGTTTATATATCGGCGGGCAGGAGGCGTGGTCAAGGGCCGCGGATCTTTCCGGCCGGCTTAACATTCAATACGTGGAAAAAAGCTTTGATACCATCTTGTCCATGGCTCCGGAAATGTACGAAGACATCTGGACCGCCGGAAAGTGTATGTATAAGTTGGAACCGGTTGTGGCAGACAAAGGGACCCTGATAATTTACGCGCCCCACATTACCGAGGTTTCTTATACCCACGGAGATGATATTAAAAAAATAGGTTATCACACCCGCGATTTTTTCCTGAAGCAATGGGATAAATTTAAAGATACCCCGGGCGGTATCCTGGCGCATTCAACCCATGTTAAGGGAATCGGCACCTATACTCTCCTCCCCCCTGGTGGGGGAGGCGCGGTGGGGGGGTGTGAAAACCCCCGTGTTAACGTGGTCCTGGCGACCGGAATCCCGGAGGCAGAATGCCGGAGAATCAACCTTGGTTACCTCGATTTCCGTAAGATGAATGTTGAAGATTATGCCGGCAAGGAAGACCAGGGTATCCTGAAGGTAGAGAACGCCGGAGAGGTGCTTTTCCGTTTGTCCGGGGACATTGTTCCTGACATTGATAAACTTTAACCGGAATAATTACACAGTATGACCCTTTCCGGGCCAAGATCGATACGGGTCTTTTTAGTTTGCCAAACCTGCCACTATGATTATTAAACAGAGCCAGGATGAGATTCAAAGTTATCTGGAGGATGCTTCCAATTTCCGGTCCGGTTGCGCGGAAGCGCTTTACGTTCCGGAAAACGAGACGGAGGTAGTTGAAGCGGTTTTAGAGTGCAGCCGGGAGAATATTCCTTTAACCATCAACGGCGGCGGTACCGGGACGGTGGCGGGCCGGATTCCGGTGGGCGGCCGCATCCTGACCGTGGAGAAATTGGACCGTATTCTTTCGGTTGAGCCGGAGCGCAAACGGGCATCATTGCAGGCCGGCGTGATTGTGGATAATTTTTTAAAACTTCTGGAAAAGGACAATCTTTTCTACCCCCCGTTTCCGACCGAAAGGACCGCCTTTATTTCAGGAAATGCTTCGACCAACGCTTCCGGAGAGTACAGTTATTATTTTGGTCCGACCCGCCGGTATGTGGAACGGCTGAAAATCATCCTTTCCGACGGCGAAATTGTGGAGATAAGAAGGGGCGAGATATTTGCCGACCGCGACGGGTTTTTAAAAATAGGTTCTAAAAAAGTTAAGATACCTTCTTATCTAACCCCGGACATTAAGTGCTCCGCCGGATATTTCTGCCGGCCCGGGATGGATGCCATCGACCTTTTTATCGGTTCGGAGGGTACTCTGGGCATCTTCACTGAAATGGAAGTATCGCTGATACCGGCGCTTCCCAAACGGGTGATTATGGCTTTTTTCTTTTCCGAAAAAGAGCGGCTTTTTGATTTTCTGTACGTAGTTAAAAATGATAAGTCCCTTTCCGCCCTTACCCTGGAATATTTTGACAGCCATAGTTTGGATTTTTTGAGACCGGATTTTCCGAAGATACCGGAGTGTAAATTTGCCTTGTATGTTGAGGCGCTGGAAAGCAGCCTGGAGGATTGGCTGAATCTGGTGGAAGGATACCCGATTATTGATACCTGGGTGGGCCAGGATGTAAAGTCCTACCAGACCTTGATCGATTTCCGGCACCGCTTGCCGGAAAATATCAACGCTTATTTCAAGAAGATCGGTTCGATGAAGGTTTCCCTGGATTTTGCGGTTCCGGCGGACCGTTTCGCGGAACTCTATGCTTACTACCAGAATGTCCGGGAGGCCAATAGCGACGTGGAAACTATTCTCTTCGGCCACATCGGTGAAAATCATCTTCATTTTAACTATTTCCCCAAGGACCAGAAGGAAAAAGAAAGTGTTTTGTCTCTTTACGAGGAAGCGGCGCGCAAAGTTATTTCCATGGGCGGGACGATTGCCGCGGAACACGGCATCGGTAAATTGAAGCACAAATATCTGGAGATGATGTACGGAAAAGAAGGTATTTCGCAGATGGTGGCTGTAAAGAAAATATTGGACCCGGCCTGTATCCTGGGTTTAGATAATATTTTCCCCCGCAACCTGCTGAAGGGAGACGTATGTTAAAAGTACCCTTGGTAAAACCGAAACCGGATATTGAGAAATTTTTCAGGGTTATCCGGGGCGAGGAGACGCCGGAACGTCCTCCGCTGGTGGAGCTTTTTCTTAACCATGAAATAGTAAGAGAAATTTCCCGCACCTACCTTGGCCGTAATTGGGTGGAACCGGCTGCGGATTGGGAATCGCAATCCGTTTATCTGAAAAACTGGATAGAGGTTTATTACCGGATGGGTTATGACTACGTCCGGTTGTCCGGCGGCCTTAATTTTCCCGGCCGGAGCCGATTAAGCGAGGATAATGCGGCGCTTTCTGATGGGACCAGAAGTTGGGCCGAAGAAGGTAAGGGCCCGATAAGCACCTGGCAGGAATTTGAGAACTATCCCTGGCCGGACCCGGGCCAGGCGGATTTGCGCGAGTATGAATTTGCCGCAAATAACCTGCCGGAAGGGATGGGCCTTTTTGTCTGTCCGGCCAGCGGTTTTTTGGAAATACCCCTGGACACACTTTTTGGTTATCAGAATCTTTGTTACCTTATTTACGACAACCCGGAACTGGTGGCCGCCGTATTCGATAAAGTCGGAAAGATAGTTTACGCTTTTTACGAAAGATTGCTCGGACTGCCCAACCTTTGCGGATTCTTCCAGGGAGATGACATGGGTTATAAGACCGGCACTTTAATTGCGCCGGATGAGATTCGCAAGTATGCGCTGCCCTGGCATAAGAAACTGGCCGGACTTGCCCACCAGCAGAAACTGGCGTATCTCCTCCATTCCTGCGGGAATTTAGAGCAGATAGTCGAGGATTTGATTGAAGACGTGAAAATAGACGGCCGTCATTCTTTTGAAGATGAAGGCAACCCGGTTGTAGATTTTAAGCGGAAATACGGCAACCGGACAGCGGTTCTCGGCGGTATTGACATTGACAAGTTATGCCGTCTGCCGGAGGATGCTTTGCGTATTCACGTGCGGCAGATTATCGCGACCTGTTTGCCCGGCGGGCGTTTTGCCCTGGGTTCCGGTAATTCGGTGGCCAATTACGTCCCGATTTCTAACTATTTCGCGATGGTGGAAGAGGGCTTGAATTTCCGCGGGTGAAGGCCAATCCAACCGAAAGCTCTATGATAATTTTAGGAATTGAAAGTTCCTGCGATGAAACCGCGATTGCCCTGGTAGCGGACGGCGAAAAAATATTATCCTCCGAGGTTGCCAGTCAGGAAGATATTCACGCTCTTTACGGCGGGGTGGTTCCGGAACTGGCCAGCCGGCAGCACCTGGAAGTAATTGTACCTATTTTTCAACTTTGCCTGCGGAAAGCCGGTATTGCGATTTCCGGGATAAATGCAGTGGCGGCTACCACCGCGCCCGGTCTTTCCGGTTCCCTGATTGTCGGTGACAATTTTGGCCGCGCTGTTGCCCTTGCCCTGGAAATTCCGTTCCTGCCGGTCAACCATATCGAAGCGCACCTGGCCGCAAACTTTTTTCCCCGGCTACCGGACTTTCCGGCTCTAGGCCTGGTTGTTTCCGGCGGACACTCTTCTCTTTTTCTTGTTTCCGGCCCAAATGATTTTCAAGTTTTAGGCGAAACCAGGGATGATGCGGCCGGCGAGACATTTGATAAGATTGCCCGGGTTCTTTCCCTGCCTTATCCCGGCGGACCGCCCCTGGAAAAATTGGCGGCAACCGCGGAAAGCGCAATTCGTTTTCCCTTGCCCGGCGTAAAGAATTCGTATGATTTCAGTTTTAGCGGCTTAAAGACGGCGGTTATTTATTATCTGAAAGAAAATCCGGAGGCAGACCGGGCAGCGGTGGCTGCCGGATTTCAGAATTCGGTGGCGGAAGGCCTGGTCCGAAAACTTGATTATGCTTGTAATCGCCACAAGGTTCGTTCCATTTTGACCGGCGGCGGGGTTCTGGCGAATAATTTCTTGAGGTCTAAACTTAAAATCTGGGCCGAAACGAAAGGGGTAGAATTACGGATACCCTCAATCTCTTTTTCGCTGGATAATGCGGTTATGGTTGCAGTCAGGGCTTTTTACCTTCTCTAAAAACTCCTTCAGCAGTTCCAGCGCTTTAATGCAGGCGGCCTGCCTGATTTCCGGCCGGTTTCCGGAAAAGTTAAATTGACGGACCATTCTTAATTTGATTGCTTGGGAATTTCTTTTTTTATCCCCCTCACTTTTATCCTCTCCCCTAAGGGGAGAGGGGAGGGTGAGGGGTAATTTGCGGGCATCCAAGCCGATGTATACCAGCCCGACCGGCTTATCCTTTGTTCCGCCGTCCGGTCCGGCAATTCCGGTTATGGACAAGCCAATCCGGGCGGTTGTCGCTTTCCGGGCGCCCCGGGCCATGGCGGCCGCGGTTTCCGCGCTCACCGCACCGAATTTGCGCAGGCAGGGCGTGGTTACTTTCAGCACCTTTTTTTTGACTTTGTTACGGTAGGCCACGATACTGCCGTTGAAATATTCGGAACTGCCCGGGATGTCGGTTATCGCGGCGGCCAAAAGCCCGCCGGTGCATGATTCTGCCAGCCCCAGAGTTAGGTCTTTGGCAAGCAATAAACCGCTCACCTCTTTTGTTAAACCTTCCAATTTTTCGGTAGAAATTATACTCATAACATCTATTATTATCTGATTTAACGATAGGTGCGGTCAAATATCTTGCCTTTTTTCCTCATTTTAGGGTATAATTATCCAGATAACAAGAGCATGCGGGGCGTGATTTTCGCTTTGTGGTGTAAAGAACTATAGGGGGTGCTATGAAAATAATGGCCAGGATTTTGAGTGTTTTAGGTCTTTTGGTTCTGATGGCGGCGATAATTGCCAGCCTGATGGCCAGCCATTACAAGAAGGCGTATTTGAATGAGAAGGCATCCGGGGCAGTAGTGGCATCAGCATTGCTTACTCTTGTTCAGGACAATCTTTTAAAAGCAAGCCTTGCAGTTAATCAGGGTAATTTCGGGGATGCTAAAATAGAAATAGCGGCCGCTAAGAAGAATATTAATACGTTTTCCAGCCTGTCGTTTTCTAAGGAAATTAAAGAAACCGCCAGTCTCAGTACTTCTATCATGGAGATTGAAGTTGATCTGGCCAGCGCTAACTCTGAAGCCCAGAAGAAAATTCTGGCTTTGGCGGGCACGATTACAGATCTGCTTGTTTCCTCGGAGAAGAAATAATATATTTGGGGCGTTGGTCCAGTGGTCCAAGATAGCGGCCTTTCACGCCGTCGACACGGGTTCGATTCCCGTACGCCCCGCTCCCTGTTATGCTGCAGGGAATCGAACGGAGCGAAGTAAGGTATTGCGACTGATTAAGGAGCAATGCCAGCGGGGGGCCGAGTCGAACGCATTGAAGTGAGACCGCCGATTCCCGTACGCCCCGCTAGCGTTCGGTTGTCTCTTTTGCTGCACACGCTGCGTGTCAGACAAAACTACGCAACTTCGGCTTGAGCCTCGCCGTGTTTCCGCCATAATTCTGGCGGACCCCGGCTACTCAAACCTCCGTACTGCTTGTTTTGTTACTGTCACTTCGCGAAGTGTTGCAAAAGAGACAAACCTCTCTTGGAGAAAAACTATAAAGCGAGTAGTATTGCAGGCGTCCCGCTTGTTTCTTTTGTAGTACACTAAACCATGGATACTCTTATGGCAATTTTCGCATTTGTGTTCGGCGCGGTTTTCGGCAGTTTTCTTAACGTTTGTATCTA
Source organism: Candidatus Omnitrophota bacterium (assembly GCA_026387085.1). Classification (GTDB taxonomy): domain Bacteria; phylum Ratteibacteria; class UBA8468; order MWAK01; family MWAK01; genus JAHJUB01. The sequence continues at coordinate 12,977 of JAPLMK010000101.1, read as the reverse complement.
CCGTTTACCCCGAAGCCTCTCCATCGTAAAACCCGGTTCTTATTGTCCCAACTGCAGTAAACCGATTGAATGGTTTGATAATATCCCTTTCTTCGGTTACCTGATTTTGCGTGGCCGCTGCCGGCGCTGTCACAAAAAAATAAACCCGCGGTATGTCCTGGTGGAATTGTTGACTGCGTCCCTGTTTCTGGCTCTTTACCTCCACTTCGGCTTTTCGGCTTCCTTCTTTGTTTTTGGGCTCTTTATCCTGGGTCTGATTCTGGTTACCTTCATTGACTGGGAGCATTACCTGATTCCGGACTTGGTGGTTTATCCCGGTATCGTGCTCGGTCTCCTTTTTAATTTTCTCTTTCCGCAGATGGCGTTCTCCGCCAGCCGGTTATTTGCCTTGAAAGAGGCGGCTATCGGTGTTTTGGTGGGCGGCGGCTCTCTTTATCTGATTGCCCTGATTGGACAACTTGTACTTAAGAAGGAAGCGATGGGCGGCGGAGACATTAAACTTCTGGCGATGATCGGCGCATTCCTGGGTTGGAAGTCGGTCCTGGTGAGTATCTTCTTCGGTTCCCTCATCGGTGCCGTCATCAGTATTTTACTGATATTTATCGGTCTTAAAAAAAGAACCGATTATATTCCTTTCGGCCCGTACCTTTCGCTGGGCGCGGTAATCGCTCTTTTTTATAAGGGCAGCGTTTTTTTAGGTTATTACCAAATTTAATAACCAAGGGGTTACGGAAGAGTAAAATTGCCTATTTGCCAGAGGCGATTTTGGAGCGAGACAAGGAGCGAAGAAGATTGTATAGTCACTGTACTATTCAAGCGATGAGCGACGCAGGCGCAGCCCAAAAGCACCTGGCCCTTTGGGGAGTCCCCTCTTTGGGTCATTGCGGCGTTGCTTCTCGGCGATGTACCGCAGAGGGCACACCGCCTTCGTCGCGCCTTGCACTGACCTCAAATCCGGGACTCCAAATAGGCAATTTTATTCTTCCGTAACCCCCAAATGTCAGGTTGGAACCTGTCGGTACGCTACATCCAAGGTGTCGGACAGAAAAGAGCCGAAATTCTCCAGAAAGTCGGTATCGATAACTTTTTTGACCTCCTCTATTATTTTCCCCGCCGTTACGAAGACCGCAACCAGCTCGGTAAAATTTCCCAGGCAGCGCCCGGCGAGAACATAACCGTGCGGGCCGAAGTTCTTACCGCCGGCCAGAAAAATGGTTATCGGGGGAAAAGCATCTTTACCGTGGCCGTAAACGACGGCACCGGGGTTCTTTTCGCCACCTTTTTTAATCAGCCCTATCTTCAGGATACTTTTAAGCCCGGCAAGGAAGTTATGCTTTTCGGGCGCCTGGAAATTTACAAGGGCGAAAGGCAGATGATTCATCCGGCGTTTGAAATTATCGGCGGTCCGGAATCCGGGCCGGGGGAAACCGGTCGTATCGTTGCCCTTTACCGGGTTCCCGAGGGGTTGAGCCAGCGCAGTTTTCACCAGATTATCTGGACGGCCCTGGAGAAGTCCGGCGATTACCCGAAAGAGGTGGTCCCGTTTTCAATTAGGGAAAAACTGAATTTAGGCAACCTGCGTTATGCCCTGAAAAATATCCATTTCCCTGTTAGTTTCGTTGACCTGAAGAAAGCTCGGGAGTATTTGATATTTGAAGAATTTTTCCTGCTGACTGCGGCTATGCTGAAGCGCCGCATGCAGACTGCTCTGGTTCCTTCCAAAAAGAATGTTCCTTCTCCCCAACGGGTAGAAGGAAAGGGTGCGAGGGAAAACTTCTCCGGATTTCTGGCTCAGTTTCAAACCCTTCTTCCTTTTTCGCTCAGCGAAAGTCAGCAGATTGCGCTGGAGGAAATTACAACCGACTTGCAAAAACCGTTTCCGATGCAGCGGCTGCTTACCGGGGAAGTTGGTTCCGGCAAGACCGCCGTGGCAGCCGGCGCTATTTTTTATACGATACTTTCCGGCGG
>JAPLMK010000101.1:2141-10998 GCA_026387085.1 Candidatus Omnitrophota bacterium | reverse complement strand
GCGCTTTTGGCGCCGACCGAAATTCTGGCCGAGCAGCACTTCCTAACTTTTCAGCGCATTTTTGCCCGGGCCGGTCATGAAGTTGCGCTTTTGGTAAACGCGGTCCCCCAAAAAGATAAGGATAGAATTAAAAAAGAGTTGGCTGCCGGTAAGATATCTCTGGTAATCGGTACCCATAGCCTTCTTTCTAAAGAGTTGAACTTTATTGCCCTTTCGCTTGCGGTTATTGACGAGGAGCATAAATTCGGTGTTAACCAGCGTGATTTGCTTGGCGAAAAAGGGAAAGGCGTCCATGTTTTACTAATGAGCGCTACGCCGATTCCCCGGACTCTCGCGCTCACCCTTTACGGAGGCCTTTCCCTGAGCAGTCTTTCGGAGAGAGGTAAACGCAAGGTAGCCACCTATCTTTTTCAAAAGGATGAGCGGGAGGTTGCTTACCGGCTCTTCGATACGCTTTTACGTCAAGGGAAGACGGGTTATGTTGTTACCAGCCGTTTGAAAAAGAGCGAGGATTTAATCGGCGCCCGGCCGCTTTTCGAAGAAATATCCGGTCGGTTTCCCCATTGGAATCCGGCTCTGATTTACGGGGGTCTCTCTCTGTCGGAAAAAGAGAAGGCGATTGCCGGATTCAGCGCAGGTAAGTATAAAGTATTGGTGGCCACCTCGGTTGTCGAGGTGGGGTTGGACCTGCCGGAAGCAGACCTTCTGATGGTGGAAGACGCCGAGCGTTTTGGCCTGTCACAACTGCACCAGATGCGCGGCCGCATCGGACGTAAGTTTCAGGATGCCCTGTGCCTGGTTATCGGAGACTTAGAGTCAGGGATAGGCGGAGAAAGGCTGAATCTTTTTGCGGCCGTTGACCAGGGAGAGCAGTTGGCGGAAGATGACCTGGTCTTGCGGGGCGAAGGCGAAGTGCTGGGCGAACGCCAGCATGGTTTGCCGCCGTTGCGTATTGCGAGCTTGCGCCGGGACCTGAAGTTGTTGCAGGTTGCGCGTGATTCCGCTCAGGAAATACTTTCGAAGGACCCGAATCTTGTTTCCCATCCGGAACTTTCTCTTCGTCTCCAGATGCAGGATATCCAAAAAAATAAATAACATCTTGTCATTCCCGCGGATGGTAAGCGGGAATCTATAATTATTATGTAAAAACATGGATCCTAAAAAAGACCTGTTAATCCTGATTCCGGTTTATAACGAAGCCCGGTTTATCGCGGAAGTAGTTAAGGAATCTGCGCCGTACGCGGCAGAGGTGGTAGTGGTTGACGACGGGTCTGTTGACGATACCGGGGAAGTTGCCGGAAAAGCCGGCGCTACGGTTATCCGTCATTTGGTAAACAAAGGCAAGGGCGCCGCGCTTCAAACCGGTTTCCGGTATGCTTTAGACAAGGGGTATCGGGCGGTTTTGACCATGGATGGCGATGGCCAGCACCGGCCGGAAGATATTTCTTCGCTTTTGGAGCATTACCAAAAATCCGGCGCCGGCATGGTGGTTGGTTGCCGGTCGCGGAACCTTAAAAATATGCCTTTGGACCGGTTTGTTACCAACTGGTTTACTTCTGCGCTGATCTCTTTTTTGGCCCGGCATAAGATACATGATAGCCAGAGCGGTTTTCGGGTTATTGATGTAAGGATTGTGCCTTCGCTCTCTTTTTCCACCAGCCATTTTGATACGGAATCGGAGATTTTGGTTGATGCCAGCCGCGCCGGTTTTAAGATTACCGAAGCGCCGATTCAAACCGTTTACGGAACGGAGAAGAGCAAGCAGAATCCCCGGCGCGATACCATCCGGTTCTTCCGCTTCTTCTTCCGCCGGCTCTTTAAGTAAGGACAAATGAAACAGCGGATGCACCTTTATGTCTCCGGTTCGGTTCAGGGGGTTGGTTTTCGCTGGCATACGGAGAGAATTGCCCGCCGCATCAGCGGTGTAACCGGTTTTGTGCGTAATTTGGAGGACGGACTGGTAGAGGTTGTGGTTGAGGGCGAGGAGACGCTTCTGACTCAGTTCAAAAAAGAGATGGAAGAAGGTATTCTGCACCGGAACATCGATAGCGTGGAAACGATTGACGAGCCGCACACCGGAAAGTTTTCTGATTTTTCCATCGTTTTTTAATAATATGGAAACGATACAGGTCAGGACTAAAGAGAAGCAGGATTTTCCGGAGATTACCGGAGCGGTCCGGGAAAAGGTTCGGAACCGGGGCTGGCAGGACGGCGTGCTCTTTATTTTTGTGCCGCACACTACTGCGGGTATCTTTATCAACGAACACGCGGACCCGGACGTGGTAAAGGATATTTCGGCGTTGGCTGACCGGATTATTCCGGAGGAGTTTCCCTGCCGGCACACCGAAGGCAACAGCCCGGCGCATGCGAAATCGGTTCTTTTTAATAATTCGCTTTACGTGATTATCGAAAAAGGGGACCTGGTCTTGGGGACCTGGCAGGGGATATTCCTGGCGGAGTTTGACGGTCCCAGGAACCGGGAGGTCTATTTGAAGTTTATGACTGACGGAGGATGAGATGAAAGCAGAAAATATTAATTTGAACAAGGAGATAAAGTTTTCCAAAGGCGGGATTGTAAGCAAAGTCATCGCGGACGGAAAAGAATCAGAAATTTCTCTCTTCTGCATGGCCCGGGGAACGGCTATGTCCGAGCATACTTCCGGCCGGGAGGCAACGGTTCTGGTTCTGAAGGGAAAAGGCACTTTTGATCTTGCCGGGAAAGAGATAGTATTACTGCCCGGGGTTCTTATTTTTATGCCGGCTAAAACCAGGCACAGCCTGGCGGCCGAAGATAACCTGGCTTTTTTGTTGTATCTGGCGTAGGTGGATTCCCGCCTAAAACACGCGGGAATGACAAAATTGTATGGATATGAAGGCGGCGGAAAAGAGAATGTCGGAGTTAACCCGGGAGATAAATGAGCATAATTACCGGTATTATTCGGAAGGCAACCCGGTAATCGGTGACACGGAATATGACCGGCTCGTAAAGGAATTAAAAGACCTGGAAGAGAAGTTTCCTCTCTTGCGGCGTCCGGATTCACCTACCCAGCGGGTCGGTGGCCAGCCGATTGATGGTTTTGTGACGGTTCGCCATCTGCGGCCGATGCTCAGTTTGGATAACGGTTATTCGCGGGAAGAGGTTTGTGATTTTGACCAGCGCGTCCGTAAATTGCTGGAAGTTGCGCAGGTTGAATATACGGTAGAGCTTAAAATTGACGGAGTAGCCCTGTCTTTAATTTATCAGTCCGGACGGTTCCTCCGGGCGATTACCAGGGGCGATGGTATACAGGGAGATGATGTTACCGAAAATGTCAGAACGATATCGGCCATACCCCTGCAGATTGATTATACCGACCCGATTGAAGTGCGCGGGGAGGCGTATTTGAGCCACGATGAATTTGCGCGCATTAACCATCAGCGGGAGAGTGAGGGAGAGCCGGTTTTTGTTAATCCCCGCAACGCTACCGCCGGTTCGCTGAAACAGTTGGATTCCAAAGAAACCGCCCGGCGCAAAATTCTCTTTTTTGCCTGGGCCGGTTTTTTGACGGAAGACCTGAAGGAACACCGGTTGGTTCTGGATTTTTTGCGCAAGCACCGGTTTCCGGTTAACCCGCAAAGCCGTGTTTTTAAGGGCATAGATGCGGTTATGGAATACTGCAACTCCTGGGAGGAGCAGCGGCACACCCTTCCTTATGATACCGATGGTATGGTTATTAAGGTGAACCATCTTGCCTGGCAGGATGTGGTTGGGTTTACCTCTAAAAATCCCCGCTGGGCGCTGGCTTATAAATTTCCCGCCGAACAGGCCACGACCCGGGTCAAGGATATTGTCGTGCAGGTGGGAAGGCTCGGCACCATTACGCCGATTGCGGAACTGGAGCCGGTCTTTCTTTCCGGCAGTACGGTCAGCCGCGCTTCGCTTCATAACCAGGATGAGATTAAGCGGCTGGGCGTAAAGATAGGGGACAGGGTATTTATCGAGAAAGCCGGCGAGATAATTCCGCAGGTGATACGAGTAATTGCGGAATTGAGGACCGGGGAAGAAACCGATTTTGTAATGCCCGAAAATTGCCCGGCCTGCGCCAGCCGTTTGCACCAGGCAGAAGGAGAGGTGGCGGTGCGCTGCCTGAATATCCGTTGTCCGGCCCAGGTGAAGGAAAGGGTTCTTCATTTTGCCGGCCGGGACGCGATGGATATCGAAGGACTGGGGACAGAGATGGTTACGGCCCTGGTAGACAAGGGATTAATTTCAGATTTCGGCGACCTCTATTTTCTGACTTACGAAAAAGTAATCGAACTGGACCGGATGGCAAAAAAATCAACGGAAAACATCCTGGCCGCCATCGCTAAAAGCAAAGAACGGGATTTGGTTAATTTTCTGTTTGGATTAGGTATTCGCCACGCGGGTACCCGGGCCGCCGAAATTCTGGCGGAAAATTTTTTCACCCTGGAGGAGTTGGAGCAGGCGCCGGCGGAAAAGTTAATCACACTCAGGGAAATCGGCCCGGTGCTGGCGGAAAGTATCGTGGATTTTTTTCAGGACGCGGAGACCAGGAAAGTTATCGGTAAATTAAAAATTGCCGGCGTCAATATGGTTCAAAAAGAAAAGAAGGCGTCTACCCGGAAACAGGTTTTTGCCGGGAAGAGTGTGGTGATTACCGGAATTCTGGAAGGGATGGCTCGTTCCGAGGCGGAGCGGTTGGTCAAAGAATCAGGCGGCCGGGTATCTGGTTCTGTGTCCCAGAAGACCGATTACCTGGTTGTGGGCAAAGACCCCGGCTCTAAATTGGATAAGGCCAGAGGGTTTGGAGTCAAAATTTTGACGGAAGAGGAGTTTTTGGAATTTGTCCGAGGAGGTTAAGTTCCGGTGCAGATAAAATTTCCGCACGGCCGGGAAGAAATCCGGATTGATTTTCCGGAAGGGAGCGTCGCGAAGATATTCGAGGTAAAAGCGAGCGGGTCTTTAACCGGAGAAGAGATAAAAAAATCCCTGGAGCTCCCTGCCGGGAGTCGGAAACTTAACGAGGTTGCGCGCGGCCGGAAGGATGCGGTTATCGTTATTTCCGATATTACCAGGTATATTCCCTACCAGGCCTTTCTGCCTTTTTTGCTTTCGGAACTGGAAGCCGGCGGCATCAAGCCGGGCCGGGTCTCCTTTCTGGTGGCAACCGGTTGTCACCGGCCGGCCACCCCGGAAGAGATAGACAAGATTCTGGGAAAAGAGATTGCCCGGAGATACCGGGTGCTAAATCATAGCGCTTTCGACCAGGACGGCCTTGTCTCTTTGGGCAAGACCAGGAAGGGAACACCGATTTGGGTGAACAAGTTTTATGCGCGGTCGGACCTGAAGATACTGACCGGTTTAATCGAACCTCATTTTATGGCCGGTTTTTCCGGAGGCAGGAAGGCAATTTGTCCCGGCATTTCCGGTTACGATACTGTAAAAATTGTTCACAGCCCGCGGTTTTTGGAGTCGGTTAACGTCCGCAACGGCGTTCTCCGGAACAACCAATTTCACCGAGAGGTTACAGAAGTGGCGGGAAAAGCCGGCAGCGACTTTATCGTCAACGTGACGTTGAATAAGGAAAAGAACGTGGCCGGTATTTTTTGCGGAAATTACCGGGCCTCTTTTTTGAACGGTTGCCGATTTTGCAGGGAACAGACCTCGGCTTTTTCCCGGAAGAGAGTTGATTTGGCGGTGACCAGCGGCGGAGGTTATCCTTTAGACCTTACTTTTTACCAGACGATAAAGGGCATCGTGACTGCCGGAGAGATTGTCAGGGACGGAGGGACGGTCCTGGCTATCAGCGGCATGAAAGAAGGGCTGGGCAGTAAAAATTTTATCTCTCTGATGGAAGAATACCGGGGACCGGAGAATTTTTTGGAACGCTATTCCAAACCGGTAAATTTTACGCTTGACCAGTGGCAAATTGAAGAACTGTTCAAGGTAACCAGGCGGGCAACCGTCTGTCTTTACAGCCGAAACAAGATGCCGGAACTGATTGAAAACCTGGGCGTAAAGATTGTGCGCGACCCGGAAAGTTTTCTGGCGCCGTTCTTTTCCGGGAACGCTTCTATCGGGCTTTTGCCGGAAGGACCTTTTGTTTTACCGAAAATATGCTCAAAGTAAAAACGGTTGTGGTGGGTCTCCTGGGCACAAACTGTTACCTGGCGATAGACCCGGAAACCAATCAGGGTATTATCGTCGACCCGGGAGCCGATAAGGAGAAGATATTAAGAGCGGTTAGCCGTAGCGGCGCGATATTTACGGCTGTAGTTAATACGCACGGACATTTTGACCATATTGCCGCTGATGTTGTTAAGACGGAATTAGGTATTCCCCTCTTAATCCATGAATTGGAGATGCCCAGATTCAACAACGGTCTTTCCGACCAGATGCTGCTGCTTGGTTTCGGACCGTCCGAAGCGATACCGGAGCCGGACCGGTTCCTGAAGGAAGGCGATGAAGTCAGGGTGGGAAATGAAAAACTTATTGTCTGGCATACGCCCGGCCATACGCCCGGCGGAATCTGTCTTTTAGGCAAAGGCCTGATTTTTACCGGGGACACGCTTTTTTGCGAGGGTGTGGGCCGAACTGATTTGGAGGGTGGCAGCGACGATGATTTGGATAAGTCCCTGAGACGCCTTCTTCGCTTGCCCGGGGAGTTAATTGTCTATCCGGGCCACGGACCTTCTTCAACCATCGAGAATGAAAGACCGAGCGTATAATCAGGAACAATGCAAAATGTAAAATGCAAAATTAAAAATAATTTGTTTGCACCGTTTCAATTTTACACTTTGCAATTTGCATTTTGAAATTTGCAACAGACGAATACAACCTTACATTGAAGGCAAATGTTAAATACCACAAACGCGCGTATTGATGATTTTTTGGGTTACCTGCTGACGGAACGCGGTCTCAGTAAAAACACGGTTCTGGCTTACCGCCGCGATCTGGATAAACTTTACGAATTTTTGAAAAAGAAGAAGATAAAAATTTCCGGTTTAACCTATCCTATTTTTACTTCATTCCTGATGGAAATGCGCCAGACCCTTTCGGGCGCCTCCTGCGCCCGGACGATGGCGGCAATCTCCACTTTTCTGAAATTTCAGCTTCAGGAAGGGGCTTTAAAAGAGCATCCTTTGCCGGACCTGGAAAGCCCCAGGTTAGAGAAGAACCTGCCGGAAGTTCTATCATCCGGAGAGGTGGAAGCGCTCTTGTCTGCGCCCGATGATTCACCTTCCGGAATCAGGGATAAGGCCATTCTGGAACTTCTCTACGCTACCGGAATGCGGGTCAGCGAACTGGCCGGCCTGAAAACAGAGGATGTAAATTTAGACGAAAACATATTGCGGGTTAAAGGTAAGGGAAACAAGGAGCGGCTCATTCCGTTCGGTGAACCGGCGGCCAGGGCTGTCCGGAGCTATCTGGAAATCCGCCCGGCAGTTTGTGAAAATCTGTTTTTGAGCCGGCAGAGAAAATTGTTAAGCCGGCAGTCGGTCTGGAAGGTTATCCGCAAGGCGGCCCGGAGAGCCGGTTTATCAAAAAACATTTATCCGCATATTCTGCGCCATTCATTTGCGACGCACCTTTTGGAAGCCGGCGCCGGTATCCGTATCGTTCAGGAATTGCTGGGTCACCAGAGTTTGGCCACTACCCAGATTTACACGCATCTGGACCGGAGCCGGCTCAAGGAAATACACACACGGTATCATCCACGTCCGTGAAGTGGGCGCTCGGGTGTTTAGCCAGGCAAAACGCCCTCGCTTAAATGAGAAAAGTAATTAAAATGCGAAGATTGTTGACGGCGTTTCTTTTTAGTGTCTTATTGACATCACCCGCGGCAGCTGAGACCTGGTATTTTGCGGTGGTGGGCGATACGCAGGGGCCGGGTCTTACCGAGCCGGTATCCCCGGTGTGGGAGAAGATAATTGAGCAGGTAAACATCAGCCAACCGGATTTCATGGTCCACCTGGGCGACAAGGTTTGCGGTTCCGGCGACCCGGAAATTTTAAGGAAACAATTTTTAATCTACCGGCAGAAGACAGAGGCGCTTGCCCTGCCCCTTTATGAAGTTCCGGGAAATCACGACGTGCCGTCTAAAAAGTGCTATCCGGTTTACCGGGAGGTTATTTCTCCCGAGCGTTATTATTTCCGGGAAACCATGACTTGCCGAATAAAAAGTGCTACCCGGTTTATCAGGAGGTTATTTCTCCGAAGCGTTACTATTCTTTTGACCATAAAGGCTGCCACTTCGTGGTTTTGAGCAGTGAGGAAAAGATCGGTATCCGCGGCGGTTTAGATCAAGAGCAGTTGACTTGGTTGGAAGAAGACCTTAAGGGTCATTCCGGTCAGCCCGTATTTGCGTTTATGCACCGGCCCCTTTACCGGGGAATAATCCACCCTTATATTCTGGCGGATGCCGGTGAATTAGAGCGGGTTTTCCGGCGCCACAAAGTTAAGTATCTGTTTGTTGGTCACGAACACCGCTTCGGTATCAGCCATCAGGGCGGCATGGTTGAATACATCAGCGGCGGCGGCGGAGCGCCCCTGCTCAATTTTTCCGAAGAGAGCGGCGGTCTATACCACTTCCTGCTGGTTAAGGTTGAGGATGGCAAGCCGGAGGTTGATTTCGTTAAGATTGATTACCCCAAAACCCACCAGGATGTCGGCAACCTCTGGAAGGCCTACCAGCGCTTGAATAAATCCGACAAAAAGTAAGCTTATTTTTGGTTTGAATAGTTACCGTATTTTAGGGTATAATAATATATTAAATAATGATGTCATGCTGAGGCCCTTCGCGTTATTCTGAGGTAAATTCCGCCGAAGAATTTAATGCTCAGGATGACACCGAAT
>JAPLMK010000101.1:0-2030 GCA_026387085.1 Candidatus Omnitrophota bacterium | reverse complement strand
TAAAATTAAAGGCGTAAAAGCAAGGCAGGTTTTAGACAGCCGCGGAAATCCCACGGTGGAAGCAGACCTTTTTCTGGAGAAGGGTTTCTGGGGCAGGGCCGCGGTTCCTTCCGGCGCTTCTACCGGAAAGTTTGAGGCGGTGGAACTGCGCGACGGCGGAAAGAAGTTTTCCGGTAAAGGCGTATCTAAAGCGGTTGAGAATGTTAATTTGTCAATCGCACCCAAAATTATCGGAAAAGAAGCGGATGACCAGGCCGGCATTGACCGGCTGATGATTGAACTTGACGGCTCGCCCAACAAGGCCAACCTGGGCGCCAACAGCATCCTGGCGGTTTCCATGGCGCTGTCCCGGGCCGCGGCGGCCAGCCATAACCTGCCTCTTTACCGTTACCTGGGCGGCGCTGGCGCCAATATTCTGCCGGTTCCCCTGATGAACGTGATTAACGGCGGCATGCATGCGGACAACAATCTTGATATTCAGGAATTTATGATCGTACCGAACGGCGCTCCGTCATTTTCCGAGGGATACCGGATGGCCGCCGAGGTTTTTCAGACCCTGAAGAAGGTTTTGAAGGAGAAGGGGTGTTCCACCTCGGTGGGTGACGAAGGCGGTTTTGCGCCCACGGTCAACAGCAACCGGGAAGGCATCGAGTTGATTTTGACCGCAATCGAGAAGGCCGGTTACAAGCCGGGCAAGGATATTTCTCTGGCGCTGGATACGGCGGCCAGTTCTTTTTATGAAGACGGCGCGTATACATTTGAAAAGAAGAAGATTGGTTCGGATAAGTTGATCGCTTATTACCAGGAACTGGTTTCCGCCTATCCGATTATCTCGATTGAAGATGGCCTGGCCGAGGAGGATTGGGAGGGTTGGACAAAATTGACCGCCGTGTTGGGCAATAAGGTTCAACTGGTGGGAGACGATATTTTTGTGACCAATAAAGTTCGCCTGGAAGAAGGCATTGCCCGCAAAGCGGCCAATTCCATTCTCATAAAACTGAACCAGATCGGTTCGGTGACGGAAACGCTCCTGACGATTGAAACTGCCCGGAACGCGGGTTACACTTCGGTCATCAGCCACCGCAGCGGAGAAACAGAAGATACCTTTATCGCTGATTTAGCGGTTGCTACCGGCGCCGGTCAGATTAAGACCGGTTCCCTTTCCCGGTCGGAACGGCTGGCGAAGTACAACCAGTTATTACGGATTGAGGAAGAATTGGGCCCTGCCGCCCGATACGCCAGATTACGATAATGCCAATCTTGAAGCAGGTTTATCGGTATCGCGGCGTTCTTCTTGCTCCGCCGCTGCTCCTGGTGCTTTTTTCGGTTTTCCACGAAAATGAATCCCGGTTGGTCTGGCCGATTGGACTGGGAATAGTTTTATTTGGGGTTGGAATCAGAGTTTTGGCGCAACAGCATATTCACCACCGGATGAAAGCGCGGCAGGATTTGACGACTACCGGGCTCTATTCCATCATTCGGAACCCGCTCTATGTTGCGAATACGCTGATTTGTTTAGGTGCGGTTGTGGTCTCAGAAGAAACATGGTTTGTCCCGATTATGCTCTTATATTGCGGCGGTCTTTATGCGCTGGTAGTCCGTTACGAAGAAGCGTCCTTGCTTAAGGAGTACGGAGAGCCGTATCGCAAATATCTTTCCGATGTTCCGCGCTGGTTTCCCCGGACTTTGCGTTTCTGGAGATGGGGCCTGATTAATTCGCAGTATTTTTTTCAGGCTTTAGCCGTGGAAAGTTCCTGCTTGTTGATACTGATTGTGTATGTAATCAAAGATATTTTAAGGTAATTTTTTTAGCAGCCGGACATACTCTTCCAAACTGATTGTTTCCGGACGGCGGAGCGGGTCAATTCCGTTTTCGGCCAGGATTTTTCCGGCGCTGATTTTATTGATGTTCAAATATTTTGCCAGCTGGTTGAGGATGGTCTTCCGGCGTTGGCCGAATACCGCATGGACAAGTTTTGAAAATGCACGTACCTCAGCCGGGTTAAGCAGCGGTTTTCGGTGCGGGGAAA
>JAPLMK010000068.1 GCA_026387085.1 Candidatus Omnitrophota bacterium | reverse complement strand
CGGCTTTGCGATAGATTGTCACCGTCTCGGCGGAATCACCGCTCTGCACCGTATAACCGACCTTTTCCAAGCCCAGGTCCATGCCGGAGGAAGAAAGAAAGGAAAGAGAATCCTTGGTGCCGGCAAAACTCGCTGCTTCCGTATCGGCAACCGATATCTCTTCATAAGCGGCTGCTATCTCCTCGGAAATCCGGGTAAGGAAAACCGATGCTTCCTCAACCTTGACCAAATCTAACTTGGCGGCACTGACCGCGCGCAAAGGCAGAAAAAAACTGGCAAAGAGTATCCCGGAAATGAGCGCCACCAGGAAAAGAGAGAGCAGAACCTCAAGCAAGGTAAATCCGCCTGCGCTAAAGTTTACCTGCCGAAGTTTCAACGAAGGCAGGCTCCGGCGGACAAGCCACGCGGAAAGCATGCGCCGCCTATGCGGGACAAGCCAGCAAAAGGAGGTTCGCACTATTCTGTTGCCAATTCTTTTTTGCTTGCCCATACGCTGGCACCTTTCCCGTTCTCCCGCTGAAACCGGACTATCTTTAAACCCGGCCGTGGTTCAGACTCTTGGGCAACCCAACTATTATCATCGGAAGGCAGGCTGACGCCTCCGGAAAAAGCGCTGACAACCGTCTGCATTGAAAGACAGGATTGAAATTCGGAACGACAAACTTCCAAGCGGCTTAATCCCTGGCGGATGGCAGTCAAAAGAAACAGTAGGCTGGTAGCAATGATGGCGAGCGCCACCACGATCTCCACTAAAGTAAAACCTTGTTTATCCTTCAAAGGAATAGGCCTGCGATTATTCGGGTGTCTCCCAACTTTTAATGTCGGCGTCAATTCCGCTGCCGCCTTCTTTTCCGTCCCGTCCCAAAGATAATATTTCGTATTCCCGACCGGACTCGCCCGGTGCCCGGTAATTATAATCATTGCTCCAGGGATCTTTGGGTATCACCCCTTTTTCCAGGTAACCACCTTCACGCCAATTTTTCGCATCACCCGGTTTTTCCACCAACGCCTTTAAACCCTGCTCGGATGTAGGATAAAATCCGGTGTCAAGATAAAAAAGCCGGAGCGCGGTCTCCAGATTCTGAATCTGCACCCGGGTAGTGGTTATTTTAGCTTCATCCACCCGTCCGAAGAAGCGGGGCAAGGCAAGCATCGCCAGGAGCGAGAGGATGATAAGCACCACCATTAACTCCAGCAGCGTAAAACCCAGTTTTTGCTTATTTTGTTTCATAGTGCCGAAGGGGGGATTCGAACCCCCATGGGAGTGATCCCACTAGCTCCTGAAGCTAGCGCGTCTGCCGTTCCACCACTTCGGCTTTCCTTACCACATATTTTACCCCAAAACAGTCTTTTTGACAAAGCGCGTTCCAAGAAAAAACCTAAAACTTCCGGCCCAAATAAACGTAAAAGACCCCATCCGTCTCTTCGGCAAACCCGTAGCCGAAATACAAAGGACCAAGCGGAGTATCCGCGCCGACCAGCAAACTGCCGCTCCATAATAAATCGCTTAACTCAATCTCCTTACTTGAAATCCAGGTTTTGCCGGCCTCAACTGAACCGCCCAAATAAAGATTTTCGCCCCAGGCAAAAGGAAGCTTACCGAAACGGTAAAAATAGATAATACGGGCTAACCCGTAATAATTCCCCCGCAATTCTCCCTCGCGATAACCGGACAGCGAGAAAAAACCACCGAGGATGAACTGGTCGTAAAAAGGTATCTCGCTATTCAAGCTGGTGCCGCCTTCCAGTGACGCCAGAAATGTATGTTTCCGGTAACTTACGGCATCCATCATCGAAAATATTACCTTATCATAAGATATTTCCCCGCCTAACAAACCGCTCCGCGCCAGGATAAAATCCAGGTCAATCTTAGCCCCGTAACGGGGAAAATTAGAATTATCCAGATGGTCAAAAGCAAAACTACCCACCAAAGCCGCCTGGTTACCGCTATCTTCCTTCGGAACCGCGGAACCTACCCGGAGGTCAACCCCAACGTTCCTCTTTTCAACCCCAAACCTGACCTCACCATAAGTACCCAACTCCGCCCCGACATCCAGACCGACCTTGGTTGAATTTATCTGGTACTGTGATTCTCGTTTACCATTATTATATACTTCGGTAAAACCGACCTTCGTTTCAAAACGCGGAATCAAAAAAAGCCGGCCGGAATAATCCAGCGGCTGGAAAAACTCGGAACTTAAGCTGCCGTCATTTCCGATTTGAAGTTGGGTCTGCCATTCGGCTCCGAGGGGATTGATCTGGGTCATATTATAGTTAAATAAAAGGTTGTTATGTTTCATGCCCTGTAAATCATCCGAGAGCCGCATTCCAAAATAGAGATAATTCGGCCCCCACGATTTTTCGGTGGGACTAATCAATAAACCTTGCTTGTCTTTATCTTTAATGAAGCTGAAATCAACACGCTCGAAAGCGCCGATTCCGTAAACCCTTGCCAGATCATCTTGCAGGGTTTTTAAATTAAGGTTTTCGCCTGGCTTTGTTTTTAATTTATTTTCCACAACCTTGCCGGAAATATGCTTCGTCTCCTTTACTTTTACAAAATCTATGCTGACCGGATACGACACGCCCAAAAAACGGCGCTTAAGTAACGACTGGTATTCTTCCGGAGAAACAGCGTAACGCTGCAGCGCTTCCCGGGAATTTAATGCGGCTTCTTCACCAATCCGGATAATTTCCAGCGCTCTGGGAAAATCAGCGGTGGAAATATTACCCAGCTCGGGCCGGATTAGACAGTCATCCTTTCCAATAAGTTTAATCTGTTCAACCACGTTCTGCTGGCCCATTACCGTCAAAACCTGCCGGTAAATATCAAACATCGTATTCAAATCTTCCCTTTTAGAAAGAGTGGAACCGATATCCACGGCAATTACCACATCTGCGCCCATCTGCTTAACCACATCCACCGGAAGATTTCGGGCAATTCCGCCGTCAACCAACAACTGTCCGTCTATTTCTACCGGCGAGAAGACGCCGGGAATAGACATGCTGGCCCGGAGCGCCTCGGCAAAATTACCGCGGCTTAATATAACCATTTTGCCGGTTTCAATATCAGCGGCTATCGCCCGGAAGGGAATGGGCAAACGGTCAAAATCATCAATATCAGCCGTATGCAAAGTCAGTGATTTTAAAAGAAAACCGAGTTTTTGCCCGGCCATAATTCCTTTCGGAAGGGCTATCTTCCTGCCCTTAACGCCGATTTCTATCCCGGTAAGATATTTTTGAGCGTCATTTTTACGGCGAAAAGGCAGTTCCTGACGAGTTGGCGCATCGGAAAAAATATCTTTCCAGTCGATTAATCCTATCTCTTTCTCAATCTCTTCCGGAGACAAACCGGAAGCGTAAAGACCGCCTACTACCGCACCCATACTGGTACCAGCTATGTAATCAACGGCGATATGCTGCTGCTCGAGAATTTTAAGAACGCCGATATGAGCGGCGCCCCTGGCTCCGCCGCCGCTTAAGACAAGGCCGACTTTGGGGCGGGTTAACGGCGCTTCGGCTCCGATGGATTTTCCGGAGGCAAAGACCAATAATCCGCTTGTCAGAAAAAGAGGTATCAAAATCAACCGCGGGTAATACCATAAACGTTTCATCGGTAATTTATTATATCCTATTTGACGCCCCCGCAGATAGCAGGCGAATCCATAAAATAGCTTTTTATGGTAATATATTATTGCGCACTCTAACCGGGAGGCAAACATGGAAAAACTTAAGGTGAACTATCTGGAAGGCAGGTCCTTTGAAGCGTCGGTGCGAAACCATAAATTCCGGATTGACCT
>JAPLMK010000050.1 GCA_026387085.1 Candidatus Omnitrophota bacterium | reverse complement strand
TTTATAAAAGCGGTAAATAGGTCTTAATCTCGTAGTCGGTTACCTGGGTGCGGTATCGGTCCCACTCTATCTTCTTGTTGGCGATAAACTGTTCAAAGATATGCTCGCCCAGGGCTTTGCGCACCAAACTGCTCTTTTCGGTCAGCATGATGGCTTCAATCAAACTGCCGGGCAAACTGGGGATATTGCGTTCTTTCCGCTCCGCTTCATCCATCCGGTAGATATCCTCTTCCACCGCTTTGGGCAGCGCCAACTTCTTTTCAATTCCGTCCAGGCCGGCAGCCAGGATAACACTGAAGGTAAGGTAGGGGTTGCAGGCCGGGTCCGGGGAGCGGAATTCTACGCGGGCCGCCGTTCCTTTGCCGTGCCGGAAAGCCGGAATGCGCAGTAAACTGCTGCGGTTGTGCTGCGCCCAGGCGATGTAAACCGGCGCTTCGTAACCGGGCACCAGCCGCTTGTAGGAGTTGACCCACTGGTTGCAGATGGCGGTAATTTCCCGGCAGTGAGTCAGGATGCCGGCGGCAAAGTGACGGGCGGTGGCGGAAAGCAGAAACGGGTCCTTGGCGTCAAAAAAAGCATTTTTACCGTCTTTAAAGAGCGACGTATGCACGTGCATTCCGCTTCCGTTTTCACCAAAAACGGGCTTAGGCATAAAAGAAGCGCTGTAGCCGTATTTCCGGGCTACTTCCTTGGTGATGACCTTGAGCGTCAGCAGGTTGTCGGCCATGGTCAGGGCGTTGCCGTAACGGGGGGCAAGTTCTGACTGGCTGGGCGCTACTTCGTGGTGGCTGCAGTCAATCGCGATGCCCATCTCTTCCGCCAGGCGAATCGTCTCCTGGCGCAGGTTAGCGGCCATGTCCCGGGGCGCGAAATCAAAATAGCCGCCCTGGTCAATCGGTTCGGTGCTGTTGGGTTTGAAATAAAAATATTCCAGTTCCGGTCCGACCTTGAATTCAAAACCCTGCCGCCGGGCGCGGTCCGCTAACTTTTTTAAAGCCAGCCGTCCGTCGCCTTCATAACCTTTTCCTTCCGGGGTCAGGATGTCGCAAAAGAGGGCGGCTACCTTCTCCTGGGGATGGGAACACCAGGGCAGGACGCGGAAGGTGGCCGGCTCCGGCTTTAACAGGAGGTCGCTTTCGTAAATGCGGGCAAACCCCTCTACCGAGGAGCCGTCAAAGCCGATGCCTTCTTCCAGCGCTTTTTCCAGTTCCCGGTCCCGGATGGTAACTGATTTCAATTGTCCCAGGATGTCGACAAACCAGAGGTGGATGAACTTGATGTTCTCTTCCGTCACCTGCTTTAATATCTTTTCCGTTTCTTTCATGTTCCCCCTTATTTATTGCGTACATTTTGCGTAGTGCGAGGCTTTAAGCCTCGCTTATAGCGACCCTGAAAGGGTCGCACTACATTACATTTTGCAAAGAACTGACCGCATCCGCGCATTTCGGGCAAAGGTCCGGGTAGGCGGAACTCCGGCCGATTTCGTTGTGGTGCACCCAACAGCGCGGGCATTTAGGCAGGTTGGTCCGGTTAACTATTATTTCCGGTTCGGAAGATTTTGGATTTGCGGAAATCTCCGCTTCGGAAACAATCAGTAATTCTTTCAGGTATTTTTCCAGCAGCAAGGGCGCAAGTTTCAGCAGAAGCTCCGGATTAACTTTAACGTCAACTTTCGCTTCTAAACTGCTCCCGATTTCGCCCTGGGCGCGTACGTCTTCTATGGTTTTCAAAATTTCTTTGCGCAAACCGAAAAATTCGTTGAAGGCGACGGTGAGCGTTTCATCCTTAAACTCTTGGAAGTTCTCGTGCCCGCGCAGATGGATGCTTTCCGGGTCTGATTTCCGGCGGGGCAAATAGCGCCAGGCCTCTTCAGCGGTGAAGACCAAAATAGGCGCCAGAAGGTCTATCAGCAGTTCTCCGATGTGGTAGAGGGCGGTTTGGCCGCTGCGCCGTTCTGGAGAATTTTTAGAATAAGTATAGAGCCGGTCTTTCAGAATGTCAAGGTAGAAAGCGGAAAGGGTCAGGTTGCAGAAATCATAAATCTGTCCGGCCACCCGGTAAAAAGAAAAGTTTTGGTATCCGGAAAAGGCCTCTGCCTGAAACCGGCTTACCTCGGCCAGCGCCCATCGGTCAACCGGCAGAAGGTTTTCTTTTTTAATTGCGTCTTCTTCCGGGTTGAAATCAGAGATATTGCCTAAAATAAAACGAAGCGTGTTCCGGATGGTCCGGTACTGCTCGGCTACAACCTTAAAGCCGTGCAAGCTGGTTTTAATGTCGGAGCCGTAGTCCTGTCCGGCGGCCCAGAGGCGCACGATATCCGCGCCGAACTCCTTTAAAACTTCTTCCGAGCTAATCACGTTGCCCAGGGACTTGCTCATCTTCCGGCCGGATTCGTCAACCATAAAGCCGTGGGTGAGGACCTGGCGGAAAGGCGCCTTCTCCCTGGTTGCCATAGAAGTAATTAAACTGGTCTGAAACCAGCCCCGGTGCTGGTCGCTGCCTTCCAGGTACAGGTCAGCCGGGCAAGAGCCGGCTCCCTCCAGGACACCGGCCCAGGAGACGCCGGAATCGAACCAGACATCCAGAATATCTTTTTCCTTTTCAAACCGGTTGCTACCGCAGGCGCAGGAGACATCTTTCGGCACAAAATCGTTGGCTTCTTTTTTAAACCAGGAGTCGGAACCTTCCCGACTGAAGACCTCGGCAATCCGTTCAAAAACTTTCCTTTCTTCCATTAAGGGTTTTTTGCAGTCCCGGCAAAATAGGATTGGAACCGGAATCCCCCAGTGCCGCTGGCGGGAAAGACACCAGTCGGGCCGGGTTTCAAGCATGCCCTCCATCCGATGTTGGCTCTCCGGAGGGAAGAACTTGATTTCCTCCGTTGCTTTTATCATACGCCGGCGCAGGTCCTGATGGTCAACGTTCAGAAACCACTGTTCGGTGGCGCGGAAGATAACCGGGTTTTTACAGCGCCAGCAGGTCGGGTAACTATGGCTTATCTCCTCCGAAAAAAGAAGGCAGTTATTATCGCGCAGTTTTTGGACAATCAAGGGGTTGGCGTCCCAGACCGAAATACCCTGCCACTCCGGGACGTCGGCGGTGAAACGGCCGGTTTCGTTAACCGGAGAGAGGACCGGCAGGTTATGTTCTTTGCCTACCAAAAAATCCTCCTCGCCGTGGCCCGGAGCGCTGTGGACAATTCCAGAACCGTCTTCGGCGGAAACAAAGTTTGCGGGGATGACCGGCACGTTGCGTTCTAAAAACGGGTGTTTCGCCAGAAGGGTGGTCAGCTCCTTGCCTTTAATGTTTGTTTGCCGGAGCGTTGCTTTTTTGCCGACCTTGCTAAAAACAACCGGAATAAGATTTTCAGCGAGGATGATGTTGCGGCCTTCAAATTCCACCAAACTGTAATTAAGTTCGGGGTGCACGAGAAGGGCAACGTTTGCCGGAAGCGTCCAGGGCGTGGTGGTCCAGACGAGAAAAAAGGTATTTTCGGCGCCGGATAAAAGTTTCTGCGGGTCTCCGGCTAACGGAAAGAGGGTGTAGATGGAATCGGTGCTTAAATCCTTATATTCAATTTCCGCTTCGGCCAGCGCGGTTTCGCAGTGGGTGCACCAGTAGATGGGCCGCTTGCCCCGGTAGATATATCCGGCCAGGGACAGGTCGGCAAATATCCTTACTTCCTGCGCTTCATATTCCGGCAGCAGGGTCAGGTAAGGGTTGTTCCACTCTCCGTAAACGCCCAGACGCTGAAATTCTTTCTTCTGGATTTCGACAAATTTTTTGGCGTATTCCGCGGCCTCTTTCCGGAAGGAGACCGGGTCCACCTCCGCTTTTTTACGGCCGGATTTTTGCATTACCTGGTGTTCAATCGGCATGCCGTGGCAATCCCAGCCGGGCCGGAACAGAGCTTGCTTTCCTTCCCTCATCTGGCTGCGCACGGCGATGTCTTTAAGGATTTTATTGAAGGCGGTGCCCAGGTGGATGTGCCCGTTGGCGTAAGGCGGTCCGTCGTGCAGGGTAAAGCGCGGTCCTCCGGCATGCAACTCCGACATCTTCCGGAAAATGTTCTCGCTCTCCCACGACTTCAACATTTCCGGCTCGCGCTGAACCAGGTTGGCGCGCATCGGAAAATCGGTTTTAGGCAGATTTACGGTCTTGCTGTAATCCATAAAATATGTTAGCGTTATTACCGCAGAAAAATATGTCATTCCCGAATGTTTAAATCGGGAATCCACTCTTTTGTGGTGTGGATCCCCGTTTACCACACACGGGGATGACAGAAACTAAATTATCATATTTTCCAACCGGGCAATTCGCTCTTCAACCGGCGGGTGGGTGGAAAAAAGAGAAAGCAGGCCGCGGCCGGAAAACGGCTTGACGATAAAGAGATGGCTGGTTGCCGGGTTGACGTTGCGCATCGGACGGCGTTTCCCCGCTGTTTCCAGTTTACGCAGGGCGTTGGCCAGAAAAATCGGGTTGCCGGACAGTTTCGCGCCTCCGGAATCCGCGATATATTCCCGGCTGCGGCTTACCGCCATCTGAACCAGCAAGGCAGCAATCGGCGCCAAAATTGCCATCGCCAGCATGGCGACCAGGGAAAGGGCGTTGCCCTGCCGGTCCCGGTCTCCGCCGCCAAACATCGCGCCCCACTGGACCATCCGGGCGATAAAAGTAATGGCCGCGGCCAGGGTGGCCGCGCAGGTGGCAACCAGAATATCCCGGTTTTTAACGTGTGAAAGTTCGTGGGCCAAAACGCCCTTAAGTTCCTGTTCGCTCAAAAGTTCCATGATTCCGGTGGAGACCGCAACCGCGGCGTGGTTCGGGTCCCGTCCGGTCGCAAAAGCATTGGGGTTGTCGGATTGATAGATATAAACTTTAGGCATCGGAAGGTTGTCCAACATCGCTAATTCTTTTACGGTATTGTAAAGGAGCGGCGCTTCTGCCGGCACAACCTCCTTAGCGCGGTACATCGCCAGCACCATCTTATCGCTAAACCAATAGGCGAAAAAGTTGATTGCCAGGGCAAAAACCAGCGCGATAATTGCCCCGCTTTTGCCCCAGATGCCGCCGACCCAGACCAGAATTGCGGTCAGAACACCCAACAAAAGAATTGTTTTCAGTTGATTGCCCATAATGTTTTCTCTCCGGATGATACCATTTCCGACTCTTTGTCTGTGCCCGCGTTTTTAACCCTCTCCCCTCCGGGGAGAGGTAGAGGTGAGGGGGTAGTCCTTGAATTGAAACGGTATTTTAAGATATTATATCATAATTATGAAAAAAGACGCCTTCGGGCTTTTCCGAAAAAAAGTCAAACCGGAGATCGATGCCGTGGAGACCATGTTCCGACGGCAATTATCAGAGGAGCCGGAAGGCCTGGTCGGGGACTTGCGCAAAGCAGAGGCCTGGTATGCGCGCCTGCAGACCATCATGGCTCTTTCCGAAACGTATCTTGATTTGGCAGAAAACGCCCGAATGCCCTGCAAGGAGAAACTGACCGAGATGGAACGGGAAAAACTCCTTACTTCCCGGGTGGCGTCCGAACGTTTCCTGCGGGACCGGATTGCCGGACTGTTGGAAGCGCTGAAGACCAGGATTTTGCTCGGGCAGACCCTGTTGAACTATTACCGGGACGTTCATTTCTCCGAAAGAGGCCGGCCGGCGCAAAAACATTTTTGATTTGACAATAGATTCAGCCCTGTGGTTTAAGGATTTAATCAATACTAAGCGCTTAATCGCGGCGCAAGTTACGCGATAAGGGCACACGGGGAGGGCGGGAGAGTATCTGCCCTCCCCTTTTTTTCGGTATCTTCGTTTTTAAATTCATTACTGCTATTTAACATATTAATCTGTCATTCTGAGTGAAACGAAGAATCTGACGTATTTTGTCATCCTGAGGGAACCGAAGGATCTAATCCTTAACTGCGAGATCCTTCGCAACTACGGCTCAGGATGACAGATTGATTTGCGGCTCAGGATGACAGATTATTTTACGGCTCAGGATGACACTAACCGGGGGAGATAAAATGGAAAAATGGAATAAGTGGATATTGTGTCTGACAATATTCGGTCTTTTGGGTTTCTCCGGTTCTGTTTCCGCCGAAACTACCTTCCGCGCCGTCAGGACAAGCAGCCCGCCGGTCCTGGACGGAAAACTAACGGATGCCTGTTGGGAAAAGGCGGCGCCGGTAACCGGTTTCAAAATTCAGGATGGGAACAAACCCGCGGCGCGGCAGACAATCGGTTACGTGCTTTATGATGACAATAATATTTATATCGGGCTGAAATGCCTGGAGCCGGAGACCAAAAATATAAAGACCGCCGTAAGAAAACGCGACGAAGGAACGATATACGGGGATGACTGCGTCGAGTTAATGCTTGACCCGGCCTTGAGCGCGAATGATTACCTGCATTTTGCGGTCAACGCCTCCGGTTCCCAGTATGACCGTTACTGCCGGGAAGGCGGGCTGAATGGTGATGTGAATTGGAACGGCAAGTGGAAATCCGCTTCCTTTATTGGGGAGGATTACTGGTCCTGCGAAGTTACTATCCCTTTCTTGACGCTGGGCATTACCCCGGAGGTGGGCTCAACCTGGGGGATAAACCTTTGCCGGGAGAACAAGGTCTCCGGGGAGAACTCTTCCATCGCCGAAATGGGCGCATTTAATGTGGCGGGAAGGTTTGCCAGAATAACCGGGCTCGACGCAAACCTTAAGGACTATTGCTACCGGGTGGGCGAGCCGGATATCGCCAAAGAGATTAAGGAAGGAAAACTGTACGCGGTCCTCAATATTCCGGTAGAAAACAGCACCGGAGGAGAACAGCGGGCCAAGATAGAGGGCTTCCTGGCCGGACCCGACGGAAAAGTTCAAATAAAATCAAATACCTTGACGATGAAGCCGGGGGAGAAAGTAACCGCCCCCATCGGCCCCTTTGTTTTAGATGCCCAGGGCGAATATCAATACGGCCTGATTATTGCCGACGCTAAAACCGGCAGTACCCGTTATCTGTCCGAAACCAAGTTGGATATCCGCTATGTGCCGATGGCGATTAACCTGATTGAACCGTTTTACCGGGATGCCATTTTTGCCACCCAAAAGATGGAAAATATTGTTTTTGAAGTGAAGGCAGAGATTGAAAAGGAAAAACGGAAGCAAAGCCGTTTGTACGTGAAGGTGGAGAAAGAGGCCGGCGGAATGCTGGCGGAAAAAGAGATACTTTCGCCCGAGGCGGTGACAAAAATTACCCTGCCGTGTTCCGGCTGGCCGGACGGCAAGATGCGGATAACCGCCGTGCTGAAAAATGTTCAAGGGGAATCAGCGGCGGAAACAAGCTGTTTTTTACAAAAACTGGCTCCCAGGAAAGGCGAGGTCTGGTTGGGTAGAGACGGCAATTGGTATGTTGATGGAAAGAAATTCTTTTATCTTGCCTCCTGGGGTTATCCGGAAGACAACAACCCGTATTACGCCGCGGCCTGGGGGAATCAGCCCGGGAAGAAGAGTATTATTATGTTGATTTTTAGCGTGGACGGCGAACTTATCACGCAGGCAGGAGCGGCCGGCAAAAAACTGCCTCCGGAGATGGTGAATCTTGTAAAGGAAAGAATTAAACAAAACCGGGACAACCCGGATTTCTTCGCTTACCATACCTTTGATGAAGTTCTCCCGCCGTTAGCCATAACAAAGGAGTTATACCAACTACTTTACGAGGAAGACCCCTACCACCCGGTTATCGTGACCCATGATTCGCTGGAAAGTTTGGTTACCTATATGGACTGCGCCGACCAGCAGGATTACCACTGCTACCCGGTGATAACTAAAGATAAGCGGATAAACGACCTTTCCCGGGTAGTCGAATTTTCCCGGATTACTTTAGCGGCGGTGCGCGGCACAAAATTCGTCTCTTTTCTGGACCAGGCGTTTAATTACGGAGATTATGGACGGGCAGGAGACCGCATCCATAATTATTACGAGAGCCGGGGCAAAATGTTCCTGGCGTTAATCTGCGGGGCAAACGGCGTTACATTTTACAACCGGGGATTGGAGCATTATCCGGAACTTTATATCGGCGCCCCTTACCTGGCTCAGGAACTTTCTTTTTTGGGCAAGGCGTTCCTGGAGCCCGATTCAACAATACCGGTAAAGACCGGCAACGATAAAATTAAAACCCGGCTGAAGGAGGTAGACGGAGAACTCTATCTCTTTGTCTCCAACGCTGATATGGAACCCGGGGAGGTAAAGATAACCGTCCCCGGAATAAGCAGCCGCTCCAAGTCGCTGGCGGTGGTATCGGAAGACCGGAACGTCCCGGTATCCTCCGATTCCTTTACGGATAAGTTTGATACTTTCGAGGTCCATGTTTATACCACCTCCAAGGAAAAGACCGGCCTGCTCACCGTAAATGAAATCTGCAAAAAGATAGAGGCCGTAAACCAGGACAGAAAGAAACCGGGCAACCTCGCCTTCCAGATGTTTGAAGGCGAC
>JAPLMK010000126.1 GCA_026387085.1 Candidatus Omnitrophota bacterium | reverse complement strand
CCGGGAAAGGTTTTTCATTTGATTGAAATCGGCTATTCCTTTCCGGTATAACCACTCTGATATCTGCTGGGCGCGGAAAGGGGGCGCGGGGATTTCAGTCAGCCGTTCTTCCAATTCGGTTAGTGTGAAATTTTTAATATCCTGTCTTTCCATTATAAATGCCTCTCCCCTCAGGGGAGAGGATGAAGGTGAGGGGGTGTTATCCGGTATTTTTTTATCAACCGGACCGGATTATATGACATTTTCGCTTTTCTTAAACCCTTAACGCCGAGGTCCTGTTCCCGGTTGACGAAACGGAAACCATGCGCCTGATTCTTCAAGAATTCACAATTAATCGCCTGGTAAATCCCGGTAATCCCGCTCTGTGCCTTCTCCACGTGAATTACCATGGTATCCTTGTTTAATCTTTCCCCCAGGGTCAGGGCCGCGATCTTTTCCGCTACCCGGATAATCCCGCCTTTGCTCCCCAGGAGAGGGAAGTTGTTAAGCATCTCCAGGACCGCGTACTTTTCGTGGCGTAAGCCCTCTGTTTCGTCGCAGTCGCGGTCTTCGCACCATTCGTGTTCAAATTGGAGGCACTCCGGGATAAGTTCGGGCGTCAGGTTTTGGTATTGGTATGGGTATTTTTTCCGAAACTGGTTAACGAGGTTTTTCTTGTCGTGAAATTTTTCGCCGGCCAGTTCCCCAAGTTCTTTGGTATCGTAAAGGTAGTCAAAATTATCCCGGTCTTCCGAAACGATAAATTGTGAATTGTCCCAGGCGCCGGCCGCGATAAAGTTCTCTTCGACCCGTTCTACCTGGGGAAGTCCGGTCTTTCCCTTTAAATATTCAAAACAGGCCTGAACCGCTTCAACCGGGTTTCCGGTTGCGATGGGTTGCAAGAAGGAGAGTTTCGTTTTCACTTCTTTCAGAATCAGAAAGCCGTCTTTATATTTTGATATCCGATAGTTATGGACCATCCGCCACCCGAACAGGTTGGTGAAAGTAAATTCGGATACCAGCGGCGGGTGTTCCCGGAAGCAATCATCCAGTACCTTGCGGTCTGCTATTTCAATCGGCTTGAATTCCGGGAAAATAGGTATCATAACCATTCCAGCGCTTCCTTGGGCGCGTGAGACAGGTTTTCCGCGCACCAGTCGGCGCCGGCCGAAAAAAGTTCTTCTTTGGTAAAACTGGTTGTCAGCGCCAGGCAGCGGCTGTTGCCTGCTTTTGCCGCGCGGACTCCGTTAATTGCGTCTTCCACGACCAGGCATTCCTCCGGCGCAAGGTTCATCTGTTTTGCGGCCAGGATGAACGCTTCCGGGCTCGGTTTTTTATGAATCACGTCTTCGCTGGTTACCACGGAGTCAAAGAAAGAAAAACTTACGCCTATTTCCCGCAAGTTTCCGACCAGCTTGATGCGGTCGGCTCCGGTGGCCAGCGCCAGTTTCTTGCCGGATTTACGGCAGATTTCCAGGAAAGGCAGGGCGCCTTCAAGCGGATGCAATTGCCCCCTGATTATCTCCAGGTAGATTTCGTAGGTGCGTTTTTTGTCCGGCTGAAGATTGAGCGGGAAACGATATTTTTCAGCAACACCTCCGATGAAACGGTCTTCCCCGGCGCCTATGAAGGGCAGGAAATCCTCCGGTTGGACGATGAGGCCGCGTTCGGCGAACATCATCATGGCGGCTTTGCAGATGAATGGTTCCGAGTCAAGGAGCACTCCGTCCACGTCAAAGATTACGCCGAGCGGCAGTTTATTTTTCATTCTTTAATTTCCCTATTTCCCTTTCCGCGAATTCTTTTTGTTTTTTGTCCGGAGCCAGCAACCGGCAGTATTCCCAGACCTTAATCTTCTCTGAAGCCGGATACATATCTTCTATCTTCCAGAATTTCGAGCTGTAAGTCAGGGTGCGCGCGTAGGTGGAGGCGTATTCAAAGTTAGCCGGGTCCAGTTCCATCGCCTTCCGGTATTCCCGCAAACACGCTTCAAAAATGTTTTCCATGGATTCGAATTCCGGCAGGACAGTAAACCGGAAGACATCGTAATAAGTGGCCAGGTTGAAACGGAAGACAGCCACATCTGTTTTCAGCCGGATGGCTTCCATTGTTTCTTTAATCGCTTTTTCCGGTTCTCCGGAATTGTGGCTGTAATATTCGGCGATGTTGTTGTGGAGGTATGGGTCCTGCGGATTGAGTTTTAAGCCGGCCCGCCATTCCCGGAACGCTTTTTCCGGCATCCCGAAATCGTAATAGAGCCCGCCCAGATAATTCCGGGCATCAGTATTTTTCGGGTATTTCCTGATGAAAAGCTGATATTTTTTTATTAAATCAGCCAGGGCTGTTTGGGTGTTTGCTACTTCGTTATTTTCGATTGCCTGTACCTGTTCGGAGTCATACCGGAGTATTTCGTTCAACTCCTCTGTTTCGCCGGCAAATGTTTGCAGTGCCGGGAACAGAATTAGTCCGGCCCATAAGAAAATGATTACACATTTACGACGGTAATTATTCATAAGTGAGGGAAAGCATAACCCTGCTTTATGCTGGAGCCGATGATTCAGACCGAGATTACGGCTGATGCTTAAACCGGACGTGGAAGATATACTCCCTTTTGTATACCGGCAATTCAACGGACAGGAGCTGTTGGAGGTGCTCAATCTTGTCTCTTATCATTTGGGCGGATACAGAGGTAGAAGCGTAGGTATAGGCATATCCCAGCAATGGATATTTTTCCGCTATCTTCAGGGCTCTTTGGCTGTTTTCTATTTCCTGCCGGCCGATTTCATCCAACCGGTTAAGATATTTTTCCAGGTCGGTGTTAATGTTTTGCCGGGCAGAAAACAGTTCGTCCCGGGTCTGGTAGAAGTCGGCCAGGTTCAGGGCGGTGGTCACCATATATTCCACGTAGAGAGCCAGCCCGGTTTCAAAATCCATCCGGCCGGAGGTATACCGGTCCCGGCTTTTTAGTCCGGAAAGAATGGCGGTGCCTTTTCGCCAGTTCAGTAAAAATTCGGATAATAGTTCTTTAATTTTTTTGATGCCGAACGGCTGTACCCAGAGGAGGTTGTTAAAGAATAAAGGTTCTTTAATCCAAATTTGTTTTAACTTTTCGCTGCCCCCTTCTTCTCCGCTGGCGGCGTAAGCGCTATAAAAAGAAGCGGGTAGTCCGGTCTCAAGATTAGAATTGAAGATAAAGGGATGGGCCGGACCAAGGGTAAAAGGTCCTTTCCAATATATTCCGCCGGTAGTGTAGGCGGAGTACGGAAGGTATTCTATGGCCTGGCTTAAATACTTCCACGCCTCCAGCGCTTTCTTTTTATTATCCGGTCCGAAGTCCCGTTCCGCAAATCTCGCCAGGACTTGTTTCGGCGTTTCTTGGGGTTGCCAGTTATAAGCCAAACAGATCTCTTCGGACAGGGAACCGGCCGGGTTGGCAAAACGCCAGGTGGCCACGTAACCGTTTACATCGTTCTTCATCAGCCGCCGGAACCTTTCTGCCCAGCGGAAATAGACCGGCACGCAGTGCAAGTTCATAAATTCGATGGAGAAACCGACATCGGCCCTCGTGATTAACTTCAGGCCTCTTTTTCGGGCCTGCCGGGCCTGTTTTTTGAAGATATCAGACGGACCGACCGTGGAGATGTTGTAGTCAAAGAGGCGGGATTTTACGCCGCCGAAGTCCTTGACCCGGCCGGTTTCAAAATTCTGCATAAAGGCGATATTTTTATCCAGACGATTGGTGAATGTTGACATAGAGAGGTCATCGGTCCAGACAAAAGCGCTATACGGCCAGGCAGTAAGATTCGCTTCTTTGTTTGCGGTTTTAATGCTCCGGCTGATAAGGTTCAGCATGTCGGCCACGGTATTTTCCGGGTTTTTGTGCCGGCACACCGGACAATCGGTGTGGTTGTTCACGGTCTTTGTCGACCGCATATAGCAGTGGCTGAACCCTTCTCCGCCTACCAAGAGCACTATTCCTTTGAGTTCCGGAACATTCCGGAAAAGATTGCCAAATCCTTCCTGATAATAATTCAGCACCTTTCGGCTGGAACAGCACAAGGCAAAAGCGCCCGGTTGCATCTTGGTTCCGCCGAAAATGTCCGGATGTTTCCGGTAAATTTTTCCTTCCTTGAAAATCGGCGGAGAGACAAAGTTGATATAAACATCCAGTCCGTAACCGGCGGCCCGGCTGACAAATTTTTTCAGACCGGCAATTCTTTTTTCATAGTTTGCATCGTTAAATTCCGGGATTATTTTGGAACGGTTGAAAAGGGTGAAGTCGGAAAGAAGAAAGACGGAATCGTATCCGAGGTGAGATATTTTTTTAAGGTATGCTTCCGGATAGCCCAGGTCTTTTGCCGGGTCTTCCAGCATTTCAGCGAAGGCCGAACAGCACATCCGAGGCGTGAAATGCGATTGCCCAACCCGGCGTCCTATCTTCAGAAACGGGCCTCTCCGGAAGTTCATTTCGTTTTCCAGGTGATAGAACGCTCGCATCAAACCCTTTGCTTCGCCTTTAAGTTTGATGCTGTTTCGCGCAACTTCTATTTCGTAATCTTCGCTGGATTTGGTTTTGGAAATCTCAAGTTCAATCCGGGGTTGTTTGGTCCGGACCGTGTTTTTGACCGTGCTGACCTTTATCTTTTGCGAGACGCGCAGGTATTCAACGAAATCGGAAAGAGCATATTTTATAGTCGGAGAATCAGATGCCGGCGGCGTCAAAACCCATTCGGCTGTAATCTCCGTTTCCCTGGTCACGGATTTATTTTTCAAATCCCTGATATCCGGGTTATGGGTGACGGTGATAAAATCTAAAACCTGCCTGGTTCTTTTGTCGTATTTCATGCTATTTATTATACTTCATGATATAATAATTTCCTAATGCGTAAACGGAAAAAAAACGAATATTTTACCCTGGACTGGACCGGTCAATTTCTGCGGATTTTGGACCAGACCGAATTGCCGCATCAAGAAAGTTACCTGGACCTGAAGAACGCCGAGGATGTCTGGGTTGCTATTAGGAATTTACAGGTTAGGGGCGCGCCGGCTCTTGGTGTTGCCGCCGCCTACGGACTCTATCTGGGCGTTAAGGATTCTCCGGCCCGGTCGCGAAAAGATTTTCTGGCGCAGATTCATAAGGTTAAATCCTACCTTGAAACCAGCCGGCCGACCGCAGTTAACCTGTTTATTGCCTTGCGCCGGGTTGAGGCGAAACTCAAAAATACGCCTTTTTCTTCTCCGGAAGAAGGAAAGAAAAAAGTTTTACTGGAAGCAAAAAAGATTCAGGAGGAAGATGAGATTTCTTGCGACCGGATTGCCGAATCCGGTCTGTTGCTTATTCCGGAGAAGGCGGTTATTCTGACCCACTGTAACGCGGGCGCCCTGGCTACGGCCGGAGTCGGAACCGCCCTGGCAATAATTTTTAAAGCAAAAGAAAATGGCAAAAAAATATCTGTTTTTGTTGACGAAACCCGGCCGCTTTTACAGGGAAGCCGGTTAACCGCCTGGGAACTACAGAGACGGGGAATTGATTTTACTCTTATCTGCGATAACATGGCCGGCTGGATGATGCGTCAGAAGAAGGTAGGCCTGATTCTGGTTGGCGCAGACCGGATCGCGGCCAACGGAGATACGGCTAATAAGGTGGGTACTTATTCCCTGGCGGTTTTGGCCCGGTACCATAAAATACCATTTTATATTGCGGCGCCGGTAACCACCTTTGACCTTGACATTGCGGGCGGGAAGTCCATACCGATTGAAGAGCGGTGCGGTGCTGAAGTTGCTTATTTTGGCGGGAAAAGAGTTGCTCCGCCGGGCGTTAAGACCTGTAACCCGGCTTTTGACGTAACGCCTGCTTCCCTGATTACGGCTTTTATTACCGACCGGGGGGTCATCCGGCCGCCATACCGCAAGGGAATATTATCATCCTAATATTTTTTCGTAATCTGCTACTACTTTCTCCCAGGAATAAAACTCCCTTATTCTTTCCGGCGCTGTCTTCCGGTACTGTTTCACTACTTCCGGATTGGAGAGCAGATATTCTATTTTGCCGGCAAGAGTTCCGGCATCTTTGGCAAAAAGCAGGCCGGTTGCGCCGATTACCTCTGCGTTGAAAACAGTGTTTAACGCCAGGACGCAACAGCCGGAACCCATCGCCTGCAAAAGCGCCGGGTTGGTGCCGCCGACTTCGTGTCCGTGGATGTAAAAATGGCAGCCCTCCAGAAGCTGTTCCAGGTGCCCGGGTTGATAAATCCCGCCCAGGAAACGCACTACGGAACCGCTGGTTTCTTTTAAGCGCCGGCTGTAAGAACTCTTCCAATTAGTTCCGCCCACAATCACCAGTAATTTATCGGTCTTAACCTTCCGGAAAGCCCGGATAATTAAATCCGCGTTATTTTCCGGTTCCAGCCGCCCCACCACCAAAATATAGTTGTCTTTCTCCAACCCGTATTCTTTCAATATTTTGCTCCTCTCCCCTGCGGGGAGAGGGACGGTGAGGGGGATAATACGCGCTCCGTACGGTATAAAGACCGTTCTCTTCCCATACTTTCTCCGATAATAATTACCAATCGCTTTAGAATCGGAAATCAGCGTGGCCCCGGAAAGGCAGGCAATTAATTCACAGAACCGGAAATAGGCCCGGGCAACCGGACCCCATTTCCCGCGTTTCCATTCCAATCCGTCGGTATTGAGGACTACCCGCTTGCCCAAAAGGCGGAGAATCAGAACAAGAGGGCTGTTGGCAACGTTGAAGACCAGAAATACATCCACCGGCCGGAAGAAGAGCAGGTAAACAATACCGAAGAACGTATGGGAAAACGTATCGGTTGCTTTACCGGGCAATGACGGCGGAAAGAATTGAAACACCCCCTCACCACCCCTCTCCCCCAAGGGGAGAGGCAACCACTTATAATTCCTCCCCCTTGATGGGGGAGGCGAGGTGGGGGTGAAGCACTCCTTATACAAATACCGCCGGCAGGCAACATACACCCGGTGCCCTTTTGTTGCCAGCCCTTTAGCCAGCTCTTCGGCGCAGGTTTCAAATCCGCCGTAGCGCGCCGGTACACCCCTGGTTCCTACAATCCCAATCTTCATTTCACTTTTTTAAAATCGTTTCCAGCCTTTTTTGCACGTAAGTCCTGATTTTAACATCAGGAATTTTTTTCACCCATCCCCGGGCTTTTTTGGCGCTGAACGATTCGGTAAGATGTAATTCGGGGAAATATCGGAATTGTTTTTTCCTGCGGGCTGAAAGATACAAAGCGTCAACCAGCGCTTTTTCGACTTCTGCTATCAAAAAATTACCATCTCCTTTATACCAGTCAAAACCAGCGAAAAAGGAGGGGGCTATACGGTGGACTGAAAAATCGGCCACCTTTGTGCGGATTATTCTGGTGTGGGCCGTGGAGGCAAGAGTGATAACCTGCGGAATCTGCTCAATTACACCGTAAAGATGAAGCGCGCTGATAAAGGAAAGATAAACCCGGCGGGTGGGGAAAAGAAAAGGGATAACAGCGTAAGGGCTCAACTCCTTGTTTCCAATTTCGGCCCAGATACCCCTGTGTATTTTAAAAACCAACCCCTCCTTTTGAAGAAGTTTCAACGCCTGCGTTACGCTTGATGAAGATTTCCCGGAGAAAGCGGCCAGTTCATTGGTCGTGAATACCGGTCGATTCAACTTTCTGATAAACGAAAAAATGGAATATTTAGTCATTTTCTGCTTTAAATTCGTTAAGAAATATCTCTATCTTCTGCTTTATCGCCGAGGAGATGTCGTAATGAGAAACCATCAGAGGCGGCAATTTGTATTCACGCAAAATTATATTCGATACCGGTTCAACAAAGACGTTTCCTTTAATGCCCCGGCGGGAGAATTCAACTTTAGTGAAAAGGTCCTCTCCGGAATTGGTTATCAAGTGAACTTTGAACCGCTGGGTTGTTTGGGTCTGTTTTGCTCGTCTGATGTCCGGCGGAACAATACGTTTAATTCCAAAAGGCCTGAGGATTTCCTGAAAAGAAGAAGTGCCTAATATTTTCAGAACCGTTTCTTTCAGAATAGCTACTTCTATGCCGTTTATATCCAAATCCATATCCTCTGAGTAACGGACGCTGTTAAAGAAAAAACGCAGGTTGGATCCGCCTTTAAGAGCATACTGCCCCCTCTTTATTTCCCGGGCAAACCTTCTTAGAAACTCCAGGTGGAATATCTCCCTGAATTGTAACGGACCCAATAAATCTTTTTTCATATTATGTATTATAACTTAGTTATTCATAAATTTCAATACATAATGTTTGTCATTCCCGCGGATTGTAGCGGTGCGATTTATCGCACGTATTATTTGTAGCGGTCGGATTCATCCGACCTATTATTTGTAATCGGGAATCCACGTCCCAAAAACATCGCCACCACCATAATCAGCAGGAAATCAAACGGCAGGCGGTAGCGTATCCGGGTGAGAAACAGGGCGTGGATAAAGGCGCCGGCAAGATAGAGCAGGATGAGCAAACCTTCAAACCGGTCAACCTTAAACCTTCCAGCCAGAATCAGCCTTGCCAAAAAGAGCGCCAACAGAGGCCCCCACGTCATCAGCATCAGAATATCTTTCCATCTTGCCGCCTCCGCCTTCGTTCCTAATTCATTTCGATAGTTGAAATAGTTCCATAATTTAAGGAAATAGAGTTTAAACGCCTTTACCTTATTGTTCCGGATGAATTCCAGCGCTTGTTTTTGGTAATAGCGGTCCCGGTTGGCTTCGTTCAGCCCGAGCCGGTCGGCTTCCTGTACGTATTTTGAAATATCAACATTGACCCCGGCATTCGGTCTTGTATTTTCGCTGTTTCCCAGGAGTAAAACCAATCCGGAGTTGGAATTAACAAAGACAAATGATTTGAAGACCAGGTAATTCCTTAAAGTCCAGCATCCGACCATGCAAAGCGCCAGCACCGCAATTATCACTGCATTCTTAATCCTAACTTTTTCTATAAATAATAACCACAAAAGAAACACACCCAGCAAAAGAACCATTGCCGGCACAAAAAGAATCAGCGTCCCGAATAGTAATCCAATAATCCACGGAACTCTCCCATTTTTGCCCTCTCCCCCCGGGGGAGAGGAACGGTGAGGGGGCCGGCTTAAATACACAATTCCCAACAACAGCGTACCC
The DNA here is from genome assembly GCA_026387085.1 of Candidatus Omnitrophota bacterium. Lineage (GTDB taxonomy): Bacteria > Ratteibacteria > UBA8468 > MWAK01 > MWAK01 > JAHJUB01. The sequence continues at coordinate 480 of JAPLMK010000126.1, read as the reverse complement.
GTAATCGTTTGCGGGTAGAGCATTCCGGCGGTGTAGAAGAGCACCGGATAACAGACAACCAGCAGGCAACCGATTATGCCGGATAAGCCCGGCGCCTCTTCTTTCAGGATGCGGTAAAGAAGACAGACGCTTAACGCCAGCGCGAGGAAGTTGAGGAACCGCAGGAATATGACATTGGCGCCCAAGAAGAGGAAAATAGAGAGAAAGAACGGGTATCCCGGGCAGTGGTAGGCGGAAGGGTGAATTCCGTCCAGAGAGCGTTGAAAGGTAAAAGCGATATTACGGGCGATGGTGTAATAATCCTTTTCGTCAATAAACCGGAAATTACTCCCCAGGTAAAGGGAGTAACAAAATCCGAATAAAAGGATGTAGGCAATAATGGCGGAGAGAATTCGTTTTTCATTCTTCTTCAGAAATAACTGCAACCTTTCCGTAAAAGTCATCTTTTGGTAATTTCCTCGTATACCTTGACTGTTTCTG
>JAPLMK010000121.1 GCA_026387085.1 Candidatus Omnitrophota bacterium | reverse complement strand
CACCGGTTGCGATAACTTCTGCAGTTACTGTGTGGTACCTTATACCCGGGGCAGGGAAAAGAGCCGGCCCGCCCAGGAGATTTTAGAAGAAGCAAAAAAAATGGCCGCCGGAGGCGTCAAAGAAATAATCCTGCTAGGTCAAAACGTCAACTCCTACCGGGATGAAAAAGAAGGCGGTGATTTTCCGGAACTTCTCTCCCGGATAAGCGGGCTATCCGGCATCTTGCGGCTGGGTTTTATGACCTCCCACCCCAAAGACGTTTCCCCGGAACTTTTCAAGGTAATCGCCAAACATTCAAAAATCTATCGCCACCTGCATCTTCCTCTGCAGAGCGGTTCCGATTCCATCCTGAACGCGATGAACCGCGGCTACACCGCCGCTCATTATCTGCAGAGCATAAAAGAAGCCCGGGGGATTATTCCCGATTTAGCGCTCACCTCGGATATTATCGTGGGGTTTCCGGGTGAAACAGAAGATGACTTTATAAAAACACTCTCGTTGATTGCCGAAACAAGATTTGACGACTTGTTTGCCTTTAAGTATTCGGACCGGCCTAAAACCAAAGCCGAAGAATTAGGCGACAAAATTCCGGAAAAAACGAAAGAGGAACGTCTGGCGCGGCTCTGGAAATTGCAGGACGGAATTTCCCTGAAGAAAAACCTGGAAATGAAAGGTAAAGTCTTGAAAGTTATGTTACTGACCGAAAGCCGGAAAAAACAGGGCTTCCTGATTGGTAAAACGGAAAACGAAAAGAAGATCCTGGTTCCGGAAAGCGCAAAATTAGTTGGTTCTTTAATTCAAGTTCAAGTTACTTCCGTTGACCGCCGCCTGCTCTACGGACAAACTGCCTGAACAAAAAAGCAAGTATCGCTAAAAGGGCTAACTCTAAAGACAGCTTCAGCCTGACTTGGTCCAGAATTTCGTCAACAACGCTACCTTCACTGGCAATCGCTACGCTGGAAGCATGAATGTCCGTCTCCCCGGAATGGACCGGGCAGGCATCGTAAAATGTCCCGGTTACGCTCACCCTGTCTCCCACAATCTCGTAACGGCCCAGATGTTTAATCTGCTCAAGTTGTTTACTGGGGGCATAAACGCCGATAGCGTTGGAGCCGTCACTCAAATTTACCCAACCGTATTCCCCTCTCAACATTAGATCGCCAACCGCCTCTCCTTCGGTCACTATCACCCGGCCCTCATAAGACCGGCTCTGGGTAATCAGGTCGGAAATGTGGACTGTCGGCGGAGCAACAATGTTACCGCCCAGCGTTAAAAGCCAGAGAATCAACATAATTATTTTACCTGCCTTTAGCCCAAGAAATAAGAAAACCGAAAAGGCCGAAAATAGCCATAAATTCAAAGCGGCCGATCCACATCTGCAAGATATAGGTAACCTTTAAGACCGCCGGCATCGTCGTGGCGGTAATACCGATGGTATGGCCAACGTTGGCAGCCGCAGAAACCGATTCGAAAAGCGAGGGCAGAAACTGATATCCGCAGAGAACGCCAACCAGGGAGCCCGCAAAATAAAGAAAAATATAGGCCAGGAATATCAGGCCGGCGGCCGCAATCTGGTTATCCCCAAGAATAGTATCCCGGAAGTGGTGAATCTTTTCAATCACGATTCCCTGTTCCGGCATCAGAATCATCTTCATCTGGCGCCAAAAACCCTTAAAAATAATACCGATGCGCAGGGTTTTAATAGCCCCGGCAGTAGAACAGGCGCAACCACCAACCGCCATCGCCAGGATAATACCAATCAGCGCCAAATCGTTCCAGCGGGAAAACTGGCTGGCAGTTACCGTCATGAAACCGGTACCGGTATGGGCAGAAAGGACCTGATAAAAACCGACCCGCAAAGCAGAAGGCAGGTTCGCGAAGAACGGTAATTGAACTAGGCCTAAAAGGGTTATAAATACGGTAACGGTAACGGTGGCAATGTAGGTTCTGGTCTCAATGTCCCGCCATAATTCCCGGCGCCGCCCGTTCCAGACAAGATAGTGCAGGCCGAAGTTGATGGAACCGAGAAAAAAGATTATGAAAGTCGCTATTTCGTAAGATAAGCTGTGGTAATAGAGAATGGACTGGCTCTGCGGAGTGAAGCCGCCGGTATCCCAACCGGCCATAAAGATGCACACCGCGTGAAAAATAGCCCGACCCGGCCCGATACCCAGCCGTAAACCAATAATAGTCAGAACTATACTCCCCAAAAGAAAATAGACCAGGGTAACCAGCCAGATAAAACGAGCGGTAGCGATAACATTGGGAAGTATCTTCTCATCTCTGGCTTCACCCACATAGAGGGAAAAAGCGCCGCTGACCCCCTTGATAAAAAAAGCGAGCGCAATAACTACTACACCCTGGCCGCCCAAAAAATGAGTGACGTGGCGCCAGAGGTTATAACTATGGGCAAGATGGTCAAGGTCCTGAGTCAAAGAAAGGCCGGTAGTGGTAAGCCCGCTCATCGTTTCAAAAAGACTGTCCAGGAAAGAAACGTAATGGCCGGAAAGGAAGAGCGGAACCGCCGAAAGCGCCATCGCCAGAAGCCAGGAAATACCGGCGATTAAAACTCCGTTAATCAGGGAAATGTCTGTTTTTTTCGGACGGGAAAAAGTCAGGAGACAGCCCAGGGCCAAAGAAACGCCGATACCAGATATAAAATCAAGCGCCGGGTTCAATTCCCGGAAAAGAAACGCAACAAACAAGGGCACCAGCATCGTAATTCCCAGGCCTGCGGAAATCTTGCCCAGGTAGTAACCGATTACCCTGAAATCTTCTTTTTGAGGTTTAAGAAACATAAAATATCATTTAAATTTTATGATCCTTCCGAAAATAATAGCCAAAACGATAATCAGAACGAATTCCAATAAAAGGAGAATTGGCAGCATCAAAGAATAAGCGATACCGGCAATCCCGTTCCGGAAGGAAAAGATAAGGTGGCGAATATGCCTCGGAAGCGCGGATAGGGGTTTCATTACATTTCCGGCAGGAATGTCTGCAGAACCGCGCTCTCCTCACCGATACGCGTCAAAGCTACCACTTCGTCCTGGGGTTTAAAGACGGTATCGCCGCGCGGAATGAAAACACTGTCTCCCCGCACAATAGCCACTAACACCGATTCTACCGGCAGGGTAACTTCGGAAACTTTTTTAGAAATTATCGGAGAATCAGCCGGCAAATCAAAACGAACCAGGGCCAATTTTCCCTTACGGAAAGTCACTAAGTTCACGAAATCGGAAAGAGATACTTCTTCTTCAATAACGCGCGCCAGGATTCCGGTGCTGTCAATGGGCACATCCACGCCTAATTCATTAAAGATGTGCTCGTTGCGGCTGTCGTTCACCCGGGCCACGGTCCGGTCAATATGAAAGACCTCCTTGGCTAACTGGCAAATAACCAAATTGTCCTCATCGCTGCCGGTAACCGCGGCCAGAACATCGGCACGCTCAATACCCGCTGCCTGCAGGGTGGAGATTTCGCAACCGTCACCGTTCACAACTAAAATATCAAGTTCCTGTCCGATCAGGTCGCACATGGCGCGGTCCTTCTCCACCAGGGCAATCATATGTTTATCCCCGAAAAGGCGATGAGCCAGATAATGCCCTACGTTTCCGGCGCCGACAATGATTACATACATATTTTATCCTTTCGCAAAAACTTTTTCCTTAAGAGCATCCACCACTAACTGAGTTTCACTGATAATTTCCACACCCATCTTCTGATAAGTTGCCGCCCGGGCCGGATCGTAAATCCGGGCAAAGACCCTTTTCAGATTAAATAACTTTTGAGCAACCTGGGCGCAGACAATATTGGCGTTATCACTGTCCGTGACCGCAAGAAGAACATCGGCGCGCTCAATACCGGCCTCTTTAAGAACCTCCGGCGCGAAACCGTTTCCGACCACGGTAATGCCCGAAAAAGACCGGCCCAGTTTCTGCAAATTTTCCCGGCTCCGGTCAACCACCACCACGCTGTGACCTTCGCTTTCCAGCGACTGGGCGATCGTAACCCCCACCCGGCTGCACCCTACCACAATAATATACATAAATTTTCCCTGTCATCCCCGCATGTCTTAAGCGGGGATCCAATCCTACAAGGTTTTGGACTCCCGTTTACTATCCGCAGAAATAACATTTTATTGCGTTTTAATCGCTAAATATCTCTTTATCCCTTCCAGTTTCTTAGGACCGACACCCTTAACCCTCAAAAGATCTTCCACCTCTAAAAATTTTTCTCCGATCCGATATTCTATTATCCTGTCAGCGAGTTCCGGACCGATACCCGGCAAAACATCCAACTCTTCCCGGGAAGCCGTGTTCGGGTCAATGCGGGCCCGGACCAAGCGTGTTTTTAAAGCACGGCGCTCCGACTCTGCCCTTGCCTGACCAGTCTGCATCAGGGCCCGGCTGTCTGAAACGCGGTAGCGATAATTCACCTCCGCGGTTTTTTTGTACAGAACCACCGCCTGGCCGAGCAAAAGGCTGCCAACCACAAAAAGAATACCGAACCGCTCGGTCTTTGTCAGCGCTATCACTTCTCTTTTGTTGTTTTTTTATATATGTACGAGGGTGTTTGGTTAAGTAAAATTTCACGGAGTGTCAGAAACAAAACAAGCAGTACGAGTAAATGAGTAGCCGTGGTCTCGCCTGTTTTTTAGGTGGAAACACGGCGAGTCTCGTTTACGAGTTGCGTAATTTTGTCTGACACGCAGGGTATTTTACGAACCAAATACCCGAGTAGCGCGCCTGGGGCGACTCGAACGCCCAACCCCCTGCTTAGAAGGCAGGTGCTCTATCCGGCTGAGCTACAGGCGCGTAAAATCTTTCCCAGTGTAAAACTTCGGAAAGCGGCCTTTTGGCCGGATTGGGCAACTCCCCTTCCGAGTAACCAACAGCAACCAAGCTAACTAATTTATAACCTTCGGACACACCCAGAAAACTTAAAACTTTGTCGGCGTAGGGCTTTTTGTCCCCGGCAACCCAGCAGGAGCCCAGACCCAGTTCCGTAGCAGCCAGAAGAATATTTTCGGTTGCGGCCGCGCCATCCTCCAGGTAATATTTGGTATCTTTGGCAACCACCGCAATGCAAGCGCCCGCGTTCTTGATAAACTTTCCGTATTCGGTAAGGTCAGCCAGTTCTTTCTTTCTGGCCGGGTCAATAATTACGATAAATTCCCAGGGCTGAATGTTAATAGCTGTTGCCGCCAATCTTCCGGCATCGACAATCTTTTCCAACAAATCCTTGGCCACCGGTTCCGGCCGATAATTTCTGACACTTCTCCGATTCTTAATCAGGTCCAATCCGTTCATTATATAATAATTTTATCCTTTTCCGGTAAATTTGGCAAGAAGTAACACCATGTTGTATAATTTATAATTAAGCATACGGAGGGATTTATGGTTCTGAAAGGCAAAGCGCGCATCCTGGGCGATGACATCAACACTGATTATATCATCTCCGGAAGATACAAATTTAAAACGCTGGACAAGAAAGAACTGGCCAGCCACCTCCTTGAGGACTTAGACCCGGAGTTCGTGAAAAAGATTGAGCCGGGAGATATCATCTTAGCCGGTAAAAATTTCGGCTGCGGGAGCAGCCGCGAGCAGGCGCCGCTGGCAATTCAGTATGCCGGAATCGCTGCCGTCTGCGCCCAAACCTTTGCCAGAATCTTTTTCCGGAACAGCATTAACGTTGGCCTGCCGCTGGTTGAGTACGATACCTCCGCCATCAAAGAAGGCGACGAAATCGAGCTGGATTTCAGTCGCGGTAAACTGGTCAATATTACCCAAAAAACAGAAGTTACTTTCAAACCTCTCCCGAAGATAATGCTTGCTATCCTCGCCGAAGGAGGGCTGGTTCCCTATTTCCAGAAACATCATCAATTCCAACTATAAGCACATTTCCGGCGTAGCGCAACGGTAGCGCGGCTGGCTGTTAACCAGTAGGTTGTAGGTTCGAATCCTACCGCCGGAGCCTGCAACACCCTACCCGAAAGGTAGGATTCGAACGGAGCGAAGTCAGGGATTGCGACCGGTTAGGAAGCAATACCAGCGGGGGGCCGAGTCGAACGCAGTGAAGTGAGACCGCCGAATCCTATCCTACCGCCGGAGCAAACTCTAAGAACCACACTATGATTACGTCTTCAATTTACCCCGGTAGGACGTTCGAACTTTTTCACCTTCCTGTTAAAAAAATTATGCGGCGGGACTTTTAAAAAAAGGAAAATAATTTATAGTTAAATCCCGATGAATACCTACAACTGGTACTCGCAAATTATCAAGCCTTCCTGGTCGCCGCCATCTTGGCTTTTTGGGCCAGTATGGACACTTCTCTATATCTTGATTGCTGTTTCGTTCGGCAAGGTTTTTTTGATGGCAGGTAAAAAAGAGATTGCGCTTCTGGTCGCTTTGCCTTTTATCCTTAATCTCGTTTTCAATCTTTCTTTTACGCCTTTGCAGTTCGGGCTGAAAAACAATTTCCTGGCGGCGATTGATATTTTACTGGTGCTGGGCACGCTCATCTGGGCAATGGTGGCTATTTATCCGCACGCGCGCTGGATTACATACATCCAAATTCCGTATTTGCTTTGGGTGTCGTTTGCGACCGTTTTACAATTAACCATTACTTACCTTAATCGTTAGCTTTATGCGCATATGGGATATTCATCCAAAACATTTGTGCCGAAAACATTTGCTGGCAGAGCACAGAGAACTCCACGGTATTTGGAACATCTTAACCAAACACAAAGGCAAGGGTGGGTATTCACTACACCCAGAAACTCTGCGCTGGATAAATAAACAAAAGGCGCTTTATTTAAGACACGAGGAGCTGATTAAAGAGTTTGAGCGACGTGAATACAAACACTACTCTCCGCTCAATAAGCGCTTTGCCACAGGATCGGAAAGTCAAAAAATTTTTATCAATACGAAAAAAGAACAAAAAATTATATTGAAAAATAAGTCGTGCGAGTGTTTTTCGCATCTTTAAAAAACGTTGCGCCGGCTTTGCTGGTGCGAAATTCAGCTTCTGGTTTTTCGCTAAAAAAGTTCGGATTTCATACAGCGTTCGGAGCTTATAAACCGGGGCACATTACTTTCCAGTGGTACAGTTTTTCGGGGAAGGTCAATGTGTCTTGTAATTACTAAAATTACAACATTAGGTCTTAAAACACCTTAACAGACTCGCTTTCCCAGTCAGACGTTTACCGTCCTCTCGCTAAAACCTTACCCGAAAAAACAATTAACGGCCGCGCCCTTTCTGGTAAAGAAAATAGAGAGCGCCAAAAAGAACGAGCACCAGAATAACAACCGCCAATACACGCGGGGATATGACCGGTTCGGGAGTTGTCGATTTCGAAAAACTAAAAGAGATAGGTTTTCTGGCAACCGCACCGGAAGACAACCCCTTCATCTCAACCAAATTCCTTATTAGCTCATCATACGTTTGGCGGACATCCGGAGGCATGGCTTCAACATTTTCATATTCCTGCCCGTTGAACATTATTTTTTTCTTTATGTTCCCCGGATTTGTCCCGGGGTTTGTTGCCAAGGAAGAATCCAGCGCTTTTTCATACACCTGGCGTATATTGTCGGGCATTTCTTTAACGGACCCGTATTCCTTCCCGTTAACGATATATTTTCGTTTCAAATTGAATTTTACATTCATATTGATTTCCATTGCACCCCCTTTGTGGCTAAAATACACAAAAACCTGTTTCTGATTTACCCCAACAAGACGTTCAAGCCTGCCGGTCTTTTTGTTAAAAAATTTATTATTTTTTAAATCTTCGTATGTTTGTTTTCTTGTTTATTATTCCCAATAATTTAGCCGGAATCCTGAAAATATAATACGGTATTTGGGTTATCGGCATCTGGGTAATCGGTATTAACCTCCAATCAAATTTATATTCTTCAACATTTCTCGCTTCTCTTAATTTTGGCAACATTATAAATGATACAATATACATTGCTACTCCTGATATCAGCGACACGAACATTAACCGATGCAGCGTCATGACTGTCAAAGGAAGTTGGGAAGCCAGGAAACCTCCAAGGGTTGCTCCGATGAACACGCCCACTCCGTTCATTACGCTTGAATAAGCAACACATAAACTTCTTCTTTCAGACGTAGCTGCGTCATAAACAAAATTTCCGACCGCCAGGGAAAATCCAGCCCAGGCAAACCCGGAAAAAAACTCCGCCAATAAAATAAAATAAAAAAACCAGGTGAATTCAGGAGATACCAGCCATAAAAAGTAAATTACCGGAATTAAAAATCCGGTGATTTTCAGCGTTTTTATATTTCCGAACCGGTCGGCAAACTTTCCCCAGATAGGCATAAATATGAACATAGCAATGCTTGCCGCAATAATTAATGACATATATTGCGTATAAGTAAAATTTAAAATTCTTAACATGTACACCGCATAAAACGGGGCGGCAATATTAGCGCTTAAGAAAATCAGGGAAACGTAAATGGTAAATCTTCCGTAATTATTTGCCGGCGATTTTTTAAAAAACTGAAAAAAAGAAAAATAGTATTCTTTTTTTGCCCTGAATTCCGGTTCGTATTGTTTCAGTACATAATGTCTTGAAATTAAGCGAAAAGTCATCGCCAACAGAAATATAAAAGCAAATCCGGCAAACACCCACGCTTGATTCGTTGTCGTTCCGGCCAGTAATTTGCATTTATTCAGGATTAATCCGGCTAATAACATTGCGATTAATGAAGTTGTTACTCCGATTCTGTTTCTTAATCCAAAAAACCTCCCTGTTTCCTCTCCTTTTACGAGATCCCCTATCCAGGAAGACCAGGCGGGAGTTGCGAAGTTTCCGCAGGCAGCATAAATTGTCCAAAATACCACAACCAGCAACGGAGCTGCTTTGATATTCTTGAGGAATAATAATGAAATTAAAATAATCGGAATCCACATTAAACATTGCCATAAAATTACAACCGAGAAAATTTTTCTTCTCGAGTATCTTTCCATGAATTTTGAGGTAAACAATTGAGCAAGGGGGGCGATTAAAAAAGGAATGGAAGTGAGCAAGCCAACCTGTGTATTTGTGCCATTCATGGCGATTATATAAGGCGAAACATACGCATCGCCAAAACCAAGAGTTGCGTTGACAGAAGCAGCATCTTTTAAGGAATGTTTTTTTGATTCCTCTATTTTTTTCTGTATCTCTTTTTCGCTTTCTTTTCTTGTCTCGGCCATGTGTATATTTCGGATTTTAGCAGAAACAACCGCTTGATCCCAGATTTACGATTTAGGGTTGGTCCGGGTTGTTATTTTGGTTAACATTCCTACCTTCCAAATTTTACTTCTTCCTGCGTTCCAGGGTCAATTTCCTAAAGACAAAACTAATGGCGGCAGGATGGTGGGGTTAAGAAAAGTTATCCACGATGCGGCGCTTGTAATCCTAATTGAACGATAAAATATCCCGGCGTGCTATAATAATTTTTTAGATATTGTAATATTCCAAATTTAGATAATTTTTTACAAAAAGGAGGAATTGCCGTGGAAGATAAAATTTTTGCGGGAGCGGTAAAAACTGACGTAACACCGCCGGTCGGCTACATACTCCAGGGCCATAGCGACCGCAACAAGCCGAGCCAAAAAGTGCACGACCCGCTTCTTCTGAAAGTGCTCAGCATCCGCAAGGGAAAAGAACGGGCAATCCTGGTGACTTCTGATTTAGTGGCGTTTTACCCAGAATTTGTGACGGAAACGCGGAACGAAATTACCCGGATTACCGGAATAAAAAAAGAGCAGGTGCTTCTGACCGCATCCCATACCCACACCGGACCGGTAATGGGTAACGAAGCAACCGCTTTGCCCGAATATCTTTCCTTTTTGCGCTTCAAAATTGCCGGCGCCGTTAAGGAAGCCGTGCTCAGGGAAGAACCGGTGAGGGTTAAGTACGGCCGGGGTAAAATAAATATCGGCATTATTAACCGCCGGAAGAAGACCGCCGAAGGGGTAAGAATGATGCCCAATCCGAAAGGGCCTATCGACGAAGACGTAGCGTTAATTTCTTTCGAAAACGCCGCTCAAAAACCGATGGCGCTCTTCTTTAATTACACCTGTCATCCCACCACTCTCAGCAGTGACATATACCAGATTTCAGGCGATTACCCCGGGGTTGCCCAGCGCGAACTGGAAAAGTTTTATCCGGGCGTAATCGCTCTCTTCAGCAACGGCTGCTGCGGGGATGTCCGTCCGGCAATCATCAAAGGAAACGAATTTGCCGGCGGAACATTTGCTGATATTGAAAGAATGGGTAAATTACTGGCGGCAGAAGTGATTCAGGCCCAGGAAAAGGCGGAACTCCTCCAAGTCAACGAAATCAAAAGCCGTTCGGAAATGTTTAATTTCCCCTTTAACCAGAAGATGATGGTCAGAGATAAGAAAAGCCTGGAAAAGGTCTTCCGGCAATATTCTTATGACAAAAACAAGCCCTTGGAACACGAAATCGCCTGGAAAAAGTTATGGTGGAAAAAGTTACAAAATGGGGAAAAAATACCCGACGCCGAAATCGGCGAATTGCAGGTATTGAAAATCGGGAAATTAACGATTGTCGGTCTTCCCGGAGAGGTAATGGTCGAGATTGGACTTAAACTAAAGAAAGCGGTAAAAGACATTATCATAGCCGGATATGCCAACGGTATCCTGGACTATATTCCAACTAGTTCCGCCCTAAAAGAAGGCGGCTACGAAGCAACCTCCT
>JAPLMK010000077.1 GCA_026387085.1 Candidatus Omnitrophota bacterium | reverse complement strand
CGGCGTACCCCGCCCGGGCACATCATTCCGTAATTGTTCCGGTTGCCGGTGACCAGTTCCATTATATCCAGTATCGGTTCCCGCCATTTCCAGGCCCACATAAAGACCGTATTATAACCGAGAAAATGACCGGCCAGCCCAACCCAGAGCAGATGGCTGTGGATGCGTTCCATCTCCGCTACGAAGGTACGGATGTATTTGGCGCGTTCCGGAATTTCCAGGTTAACCAGGTTTTCGATCGTGTTGACGAAGGCGAGAGGGTGGCTGGTGGAACAGATTCCGCAAATACGCTCCACCAGGAAGGGGATCTGGTCGTAACTCTTCCCCTCTGATATTCGCTCGATGCCCCGGTGGTTCATTCCGGCCAACCAGTCGATGTCAACGACCTTTTCGCCCTCGCAGAAGAGCTTGAAGAATTCCGGTTCTTCCAGGAGCGGGTGGTAAGGCCCGATGGGAACGATTACTGTTTTTTTATCCATGTTTGCCATAATTTTTTAATGCAAAATTCAAATTGCAAAATGTAAAATTATTGTTTTTTCTGTTTATTTTGCATTCTACAATTTACAATTTACATTTTGAAATATCATCTAAATTAAAATTTTAACTTGCCCTGGGCCGGAGGAGCATTGGGGTCGCGGTTGGTCCGGTCCGGCGGAACCTGGTAAGGATGGTAGCCTTCCGGCCAATCATCCGAAAAAAGAAACTTTTCCAGCCGCGGGTGTTCCCGGAAATTAATGCCAAGCGTTTCCCAAATTTCCCGCTCAATCCAGAAGGCGCCGCGGAAGAGCGGTACCAGGGAATCAACTTCCGGTTTGTTTCGGTCCAGAAAAACCCGCAAACTGATAATTTCTCCCGAGGAATCAAAGGAAAAATGGTATAGGATTTCCATCTCTTTCCCGTTATCAAAACCGGAGGCGATTATGAAACGCGCCGCCAGGTCATTAAAAAGAAAGCCGGCCATTTCCCGGAGTGAATCCGCCGGGATGGTTGTGTAGATGCGCTTGCGAATCTCGGTATATTCGGAAAATATTCCCTGAAACTTCTCCTGAAATCTATTTTTTAATTCCATATTTATGATGTCATTCCCGCGTGTATTAAGCGGGAATCCATTTATTTTCGGTGTAGATCCCCGTTTACCACATACGGGGATGACAACTATTTTCCTTTTAACTTGCCGATCAGTTTTACGATTCCGTCAATCATCGCTTCTGGTTTGGGCGGACAGCCCGGGATATAGGCGTCGACCGGAATAATCTTATCCAGGGGCCCGGCGAATTGGTAACTGGTCCGGAACATGTTGCCGCTGCAGGCGCAGGTGCCGACGGCTACCACCAGGATTGGTTTGGCCGCCTGTTCGTAAAGACGTTTGATGCGCGGTACATTTTTCCGGTTGACTATTCCGGTGATTAGCATAACATCCGCGTGGCGGATGCTTCCGGTCAGTACAATTCCGAATCTTTCTACGTCGTGGCGCGGGGTCAGCAGATCCAGAATTTCGATATCACAGTTATTGCATGAAGCGGCAGACAAGTGAAAAACCCAGAGCGACCGCGTCAGCGCGTTAATTTTCCAATTAGCCATTTTAAAGTCCCAGGTAAGCCAGTAAAATCGCCAGAACCGACAAAAGGGTGCAATTAACCCAGAAGAATCTGAGCCCCTGGTCTATGCGTAAGCGGGGGTTAGTATTTTTGATTAAGATGATAAGCACCAGCACGAGCAAGATCTTCAGGATGCTGGGCAAGAGAAGGCAGCCGGAAAGAGAGACGCCGCCGAAAAATAAGATGGTGAGAAAAAGCGGCAGCAGAAACAGGAGCATCGCCCGGGTTAACCGGTAAAGAGCCAGGAGAGCTCCGGAATATTCGATGTAAGGGCCGGCCATCAATTCCGTTTCCGCTTCCGCGATATCAAAAGGAGGAAAAGAAAGTTTTGCCTGGACTACAAGAAGGCAGACCAGAAAAGCGATGAAGCCGGATAAAGACCAGATGTTTGCTCCGTGTTGTTGCTGGAAAAAAAGAATTTGATTGAGTTGTATGGAAAAGTCCGATTTAATAACCGGAACGAGGATTGCCAGGATGAAGGGGAGTTCGTAACCCATAATCAGTTTCATTTCCCGGCTGGCGCCGACAGAAGCCAGGGGATTAGCCGAGGCGAAACCGCCGACAATTACGGCCAGCGCAGGTATAACCAGCAGGTAAAGAATCACGATGAGGTCTCCGACAAATCCCCGGGTCGGTACGGTGATGGTAAGACCGAGTATGAATGCCACAAGAACGGTGGCCAGGAGCCCGAAGAAAGGCGCCGACAGAAAAGAAAACCGTTCTCCTTTTTCCGGCAAGGTAATCTCTTTAACCAGGAGTTTACCGAAATCATAAAATGGTTGCAGGAAGGGCGGACCAACCCGCCACTGCAGCCGGGCGGTCACTTTACGGTCCACCCAGGTGAAGATTAGGCCGACCAGCGCGGCAAAAAGAAATCCGGGGAAAATTAGGAAGCGAAATATATCCATAAATATCCTTGCTGTCATTCCCGAATGCTTAAATCGGGAATCCAATCCTTTAGGTGTAGATTCCCGCTTATTAGCCGCGGGAATGACAACTTTTACTTTTTTTCTTTTTGCCAGGAAATGGCAATGCCGGCGATCGTATCCGAATTGAGCATGGTCGCCTTATCTTTTTCGGTAATCTCGCGGTATTCAATCGCGCCGGGAAGACAACTCTGGACGCAAAGCGGTTTTTCGTCTTCGGCCAGACGGTTCTGGCAGTAATCGCATCCGGTTGTCAGATACGGAACCAGTTCCGGGAAGATGGTTCCGAAGGGACAGCCGATGGTACATGATTTGCAGGAGATGCACAAGGTATTGGAACGCTCAATCAGGCCGTCCGGCCTTTTTTTTAGCGCCTCGGTAGGGCAGGATGGAACGCAGCCGGGCTGGTTGCAGCGCCGGCAGACCACCTGCCAGGCAATTATTTCGCGCAGCGTCAGCGACCCGTTGTTTTTCGGGTGAAAGGGAAAGCTGCACTTGATGATGCAGTCCTTGCACTTTCGGCAAATTTCAAAATTAACGATCAGTTTTTTTACGCCCATATTTCCGGTTCGTTCATAATCTCATTATAAGTAAAGACCGGGCCGTCATTGCAGACCAGGTGTTTGCCGAGGCCACAGTGCTGGCAGTGACCCAGGCCGCAGACCATCATCCGCTCCATGGAAAGGTAGATGTTTTCCGGTCGGTAACCTAATTCCATGAGCTTGAAAGTGGTAAATTTCATCATAATCGGAGGCCCGCAGACCACCGCGACGCTGTTTTTGATGTCAAGGTCAAGATTATCCAGTGTCTTGGTTACTACCCCCACCTCTCCCTTCCAGGAATCGTCTTCGGCTCGGTCAACCGTAACCCGGAGACGGATCTTCGGGTCAAGCTTCTGCCAGATGTCAAAGACATGCTCTTTATAGATAAAATCCTGCGGGGTGCGGGAACCGCAGCAGAAGCGTATTTTATTAAAGTGTTGCAGTTCGTGAACCAAGGACAGGAATAGGCTGCGCAGCGGAGCCAGCCCGACGCCTCCGCCGACCAGCAGGATGTCTTTTTCCGCAAACTTTGCCCACGGATAATCTTTGCCGAACGGTCCCCGGAGACCAAGGATTGCGCCGGGTTGAAGGGAGTGGAGCATTTCGGTGACGCCGCCGAT
>JAPLMK010000080.1 GCA_026387085.1 Candidatus Omnitrophota bacterium | reverse complement strand
CCTAATGCAATTGAATTATAAAGCCGTAATCTTTGACATCGACGGCACGATTACCACTCCGGTCAGTTCCTGGAGATATATCCACGAAAAATTAGGCAAATGGGATGTCCTTGCCTGCCGTTATCAGGAACTATTCCGGGCCGGCCGGATAAGTTACCGGAAATTCTGCGAACTGGACGCCGCCCACTGGAAGGGACTGCCGGAAAAGAGCATGAAAGAACTTTTTCGAGATGTTCCCTACGCCAAAAACGCCGTAACCTCAATTAAAAAATTAAAAAAGATGGGGCTGAAACTGATTGCCGTCTCAACCGGCCTTCAGTATCTTCCCGGGCGGTTAAAAAAAGAACTACGCTTTGATTACATTCTCTCCAACGAACTGGAAACACGCCGAGGCATACTCACCGGCGGGGTCAAAATCAACCTGACCCACGGCGCCAAAGGAAAGGCCTTAAAGAAAATAATCAAAGAGATGGCAGTCGAACCGCATCAGGTTATCAGCATCGGCGACAGCGAAGGGGACATACCCCTATCCAGAGCCGCCGGCTATTCCATCGCTTTCAACTCTTCTTCCCAGCATCTTTCGGAAATGGTGGATTATAACTGCCAAACCGATGATTTTTCAGAGGTGTATCACAAAATATTAGAAGTGTTGGCGTAAGAGCACGCGACGCAAAAAATATGCATATACCGGACGGATATCTGGGGCCAACAACCTGCGGTTTTTTCTACGCGGTGATGTTACCGATATGGGCGGTTGCCTCGAAAATTGTTAAAAAAACGCTTAAAGCAAAACAGGTGCCGATGCTGGCTATCGGCGCGGCGTTCAGTTTTGTAATCATGATGTTCAACGTGCCGATAATCGGCGGCTCAACCGGCCACGCAGTAGGAGGGGTATTGGTGGCAATACTCCTGGGCCCCTGGGCGGCCTGCATTGCCATAACCGTTGCGCTGGTAATACAGGCGCTGTTATTCGGAGACGGCGGCATAACGGCCTTCGGGGCAAATTGCTTCAACCTGGCCTTTATTCTGCCTTTCGTGGGATATTATATCTATCAAGCCCTCACTTACCGCGCTCCCGCGATTTCAAACAGAAGGGTACTGGCGGCAGGCATAGCCGGTTATGTCGGTATTAACATAGCAGCTCTTTTCACGGGAGTTGAGTTCGGATTACAACCGCTTTTACACCATACGGCCGCCGGTCAGGCATTATATTGTCCTTACGGACTAAATGTTTCCGTGCCGGCCATGGCTGGAGAACATCTTTTGATATTCGGCTGGGTTGAAGCCATTGTAACTGCATTGGTGATTAAATTCCTACAGAAACAGGACACGAATGGATTCCCGCCTAAAACATGCGGGAATGACACAGTTGGGTTAAATGCGGAAACGACAAACGGAAGAAGTTTATGAAAATTATTACTAAACTATGGATTGGGATGGCGATTCTTATCGCCCTCTCTCCCCTGGGATTGATATTGCCGGAACACTTCAAGGCCGGAAGCGCCTGGGGTGAATGGGGCGCAGAAGAGATGCAAAAACTCGTAGGATACGTTCCCAACGGCCTGGCAAAATTCTCAACGCTTTGGAATGCGCCCGTACCCGATTACGCTTTTAAAGGATGGGAGGAAAAGGGATTGTCTCATTTGAGTTTTGCCTATATCATATCCGCAATCGTAGGCATTGCCCTCGTCTCCTTACTGGCGTGGCTTATCGGCAAAACTTTAACAAAAAAAGGAGCAGAACATAAAGAATAATTTTATCGAACGTTCCATTTCAGGCGCTTTGTCGTTTTTCAAGGATTCGGTCTTTTCCGATGAAAATGCCTCGAAAAACGGGTTCCTGCAGTCCCTTGATCCACGAATAAAGACAATAACGTTCCTGTTGTTCCTCGTTCAGATACTGCTTACAAGGAACATCTTTATTTTGTTATGTCTTTACGCGGTATCTGTTCTGCTGGCTTGTTTTTCTAAAATCCGGCTGGGGTTTTTCTTAAAGAGAACCTGGGTATTCATTCCCCTGTTTTCCCTTTTCATCGCCATCCCGGCCATCTTCAGCATCTTCACTCCGGGGGAACCTTTAACAACCGTAAAAATAGCAGGACTGACACTTATTATTACCCGCCCGGGCCTATCCGGCGCGGCCTTGTTCATTGCGCGCGTGGTAACCTCTGTGTCCTTTGTTGTTCTTTTGAATATAACCACCAAACATTTCGAACTGCTCAAGGTACTGCGCATTTTTAAGATACCGCAGATTTTTGTGATGACACTCGGCATGTGTTACCGGTATATCTTTCTCTTTATCGGAATAATTGAAAATACGCACCTTGCCGTTAAAAGCCGGGTCGGCATAAAAATCCGCCCCAAAAAAGGGCAGCGCATCGTGGCTTCCAATATTACGTCTCTCTGGCAACGGTCTTATCAGCTAAATGAAGATGTTTACCAAGCGATGCTGTCCCGGGGCTACAATGGAGAACCGCTTGTTCTTAATAATTTTAAAGCCGGCTGGCAGGATTGGCTCTGGTTATTGTGCGCGTTAACGATTTTCATCACAATCCGATGAATAACCTGGCGTTTGAATTAAGAGATATTCATTTTTCATACCTGGGAAAGTTCCCGGCTTTATCCGGCGTAAACATCAACATCCGGCCGGGAGAAAAAGTAACCGTTATCGGCGCTAACGGTTCCGGAAAATCTACGCTCCTGCACATGCTTGACGGCCTTATCTTCCCGGACCAAGGCACCATAAAAGCTTTTGGCGAAAACCTGAACGAGAACGTTTTTGCCGATGAAAATTTCTCGAGAAATTTCCGGAAAAAGGTCGGGCTGGTCTTTCAGAACCCTGACGTCCAGTTATTCTGTCCTACGGCTCAGGAAGATATAATTTTTGGACCGTTGCAGCTCGGGATGGAAAAAGGGGAGATTGAAAACCGGCTCGAAGAACTCGCCGGCATCTTAAACCTGAAACATTTACTCGACCGGCCACCCCACCAGTTAAGCGTCGGCGAAAAAAGAAAGGTTGCCCTGGCCTCCACTTTAATAATCAACCCGGAAGTGCTCATCCTGGACGAACCGACTGCCGGCCTGGACCCTTTAACAACCAGGCACATTATCGACCTGCTCGTTCCGGCCGACGGTTCCGGAAAAACAATCATCATTTCCACCCATGACCTGCACCTTGCGGAAGAAATATCGGATATAATTTACGTCTTCAGCCCGGAAAAAAGAATCGTCAAATGCGGCAAACCGGAAGAAATCTTAAATGACGGGCAACTGCTGCACGACAACAACCTCATCCACATCCACCGCCACAAACATAAAGACACGACACACATCCATCCCCATTTGCATTAATACCACTGCCCCGGAATATAGTATAATATTCCCATACAAAATTACTCATTAAAAAAATCTCCCTCTCCCCACAGGGGAGAGGAGGAATTAAAAAAAAGCAAAATCAGGTAACTATCCATGAATGAAAATACCGTAGTTGTATCCGAAAAACTGACCAAGAGTTTCCGTGATTTCACTGCAGTTAAGGGAATAGATTTTAGCGTGGCGGCCGGCGAGTGCTTTGGAATCCTGGGCCCCAACGGAGCCGGCAAGACCACCACGGTCCGGATGGTCTCCTGTCTCATGCCGGCCACGGAAGGACGGTTGGAAGTTTTTAATCTTCCCGTAAACGATTTCCCCCGGCAGATAAAAGCGCGCCTGGGCGTCTGCCCGCAGGAAGATAACCTTGACCCGGACCTTAACGTTTTACAAAACCTGCTGGTCTACGCCCGATACTTCGATATCAAAAAAAAAGAAGCCCGAAAAAGAGCCGACGAAATTCTTGATTTTATCGGGCTTGCCTCGAAAAAAAGGAGCGCTATCGAAGAACTCTCCGGCGGAATGAAGCGTCGTCTCGTCTTCGGACGCTCCCTTTTAAACCGCCCGGACCTGCTCATTCTGGATGAACCCACCAGCGGACTTGACCCTCAGGGCCGGCACCAGGTCTGGGAATACGTCGCGGAATTAAAGACCTCCGGTACAACATTCCTGCTTACCACCCACTACATGGAGGAAGCGGCCCAACTTTGTGACCGGCTCATTATCATGGATAACGGCAAAATTGTAACCGAAGGCCGGCCGAAAGAATTAATCAAAAATCTGGTCGGTCGGAACGTAATTGAAATATCCGGTTACCAAAAAGATTTAGAACCGTTTTTAAAAGAGAAAGGGGTTGTTTACGAAAAAACGCCCTCCCGGATCATTCTCTTTTCCAAAGATTCCGAACATTTTTTCAGTGAAATATCCCAAAAATTCTGCGACTCCGCCTGCAGCCTGCGCATGGCTAATCTGGAAGACGTTTTCTTGAAATTAACCGGGAGGGACCTAAAAGAATGAAACCAATTTGCCTTCATTCATATAGCGGCGTTAGCTTCATCGTCAGCTTCCTCGGCGTACTACCAGTACGCCTCGTTACTTCCTCTTTGCTGCCTTGCTCTATTTTTGAATGCGAATTGGTATGAATTCAATTTTGCGGAATGTCAGCCGGCGCTGTCTGCGCGTCTGGCAGCGGAACGCCGTCGTTTATCTGAAAACCTGGCAGGTTAATTTTCTGCCGCCGCTGCTG
>JAPLMK010000084.1 GCA_026387085.1 Candidatus Omnitrophota bacterium | reverse complement strand
GTCATCCTGAGCCGTGTTTGCGAAGGATCTATCTTTTAAGGTTGAGATCCTTCACTATTGTTCAGGATAACAGAAAAAATAAACAATGAGGACAAGGTGAATAAAAAATGGCTGGTTACAGCAACAATCTTCCTGGGTCTTTTAATCAGTATCCCTTCTTTTGCCGGAGAGGGAAAAGGGCCGGTCTGCTCCCTGAATTTTGACCAGGGGGAAGGGTTGGTTATCAAGGACGCCAGCGGTAATAATAACAACGGCGCGATCTTAAACGAGGGCAAAAACACAAAGTGGGGGGAAGGCAAAGTCGGCAAGGCCCTGGAGTTTACTGCCGGAGACCCTGCCGCCCGAAGCAACAACGGCTGCGTGGCGGTGGCCGGAATGGACAAATACAACTTCACCAAAGGGCTGACCGTAGAAGCTTGGGTTAAATTTAATGATAAACGCAAAAGAGAGGAAACCTGCGAGATAATATCAAACACTTTCAGCAGCCGGGGGAAGGGGTTCCGGTTTGCGGTATCTTGGAATATGCTCTTCCTGGGTTCGGGAGAGGGCGGCAATGACGGAAAGACCTGGGGCGCTTTTTCAAACGAAGCCCAAAACCCGATTAAGAACAACGTCTGGTACCACGTGGCCGGCACGTATGACGGCTCTCTCTTCAAGGTCTACCTGAATGGGGAAGAGGTAAAAACCAGCGCACCGGGCTTAACTCTGACCGAAGGCCAGAAGACCGTCTCCGTCGGCTCATACTCCGGCGGTTCCGCTTACGGAGTTAACGGCATTATTGATGAAGTCAAGATTTACGATTATGCCCGGAGCGCGCTGGATATACTAAAGGACAGCCGGGAGTCAAGCGAAAATTCCGCGATTAGATTAGACGGTAAATTGGATGAAGACCTATGGCAGAAAGCAAAAAAATTAGCCCCGTTTTATATTGCTGACCAGGGTACTTCTATACCGGCAAAAGAACAAACAACCGCCTATTTCCTGCCGGATAACGAGGGTATTTATATCGGCGTGGAATGCCTGGAAAGCCGCATCGCCGAGTTAAAGACGGAGCAAAGAGAGAAAGACGGCGCCGTATGGGGAGACGACTGCGTTGAAATATTTTTACAGCGGCCGCAAGATACGCTGAGCTACTATCATTTTATCGTAAATGCGTCGGGCAGCAAGTACGATGCTCAAAACCTGAAGGAAGCAACCATGGAATCCCGGCCCGATTGGGAGGGAGATTGGAAAGCAGCGGTAAGCAAAAGTAATAATGCGTGGTATGTAGAAATGTATATTCCATATTCTATTTTGGGTTTAGAACCGGCCGGAAACACCTGGAAAATTAACGTTGCCCGGGAACATTACGCGGGTGGGTTAACAGAACTAAGTTCAATCTGCAACGGCTATTTTCACGAACCGACAAAATTTGTGGAAATAAAAAATGCCGACGCAGACCTTGCTCCTTATTTTTTAACGCTTAATAAATTCTCCCTCGCAACCGGCCTCTTGAAAGGTAACGCGATGTCGGCTGTTTTAGACGCGGAGATAATAAACAGGAGCAATGCCGACCGGAGCTTAAAGGCCGTTTTAGATATTGTTCCGGCAGCCGGCGCTGGGGCTGTCACAAAATCTTCAGATATTGAACTCAAAAAGGGTGAAACAAAAAAAATAAAGTTAAATTGTGACATATCCCAAGGCGGGCAGTACGAATTTAAATTTTATTTATTGGATAAAAATACCGGAAAACCTTACCTGGCTTATATTAAAAAAGAAGACGTAAAAGTTTTTACTCCCATGGAACTCGTTTTAGAAAAACCCGGCTATAGAAATACTGTTTTATCGTCCATGAAAATAGCCGAAATAACCGGGAACGTTAAGGTCGCAACCGAAGATAAAGACATTTTAAAAAATTTAAGTATAAAAATAACACTGGTAAAGGCGGGCGATAAAAATATTATCTGGTCCAAAAAATACGAGGGATTGAGCGCCGGCAAAACAGCGTTTAGCTTTAAAAATAACCTCATCGATTACGGAGATTACCTCATCACCGGTGAACTTTTTGATAATAAGAACACGCAAATCGGAAACGTGGTTTGTGAGTTACGTAAAGTCCCGCCGGCCAAAGAAGAAATATGGATCGAAAATAATACAATAATGATAAACGGTAATCAGTTTTTCCCGATCGGTTTTTACGCGGTCGGCAAGGAGGATATCAAGGTTTTAAGCAAGATCGGCGTAAATTTTATCTGGGACAGCGTTTCCAATTATAACGATAATGCCGCCACGTTTAATTTTGCGGATGAGGTGGCAAAATATAATATGAAGATGTGGTTTTCCGCCGGGCACAGTTTAATCGGCGCCACCGGATATCCCGGAAAAGGGAACGTGGTGCCGGGGGAGAAACTTCCGAGCATTCTTTCGGATTTATCCGAAGAGCAATTATCGGAGGTCGAAAGATTAACGAAAGAAGCGATTCCGGCGCTCAAAGAACACCCGGCTCTTTTATGCTGGTGGTTTGCGGAAGAATCATTCTTAAAGGGAGAAGTTATCGAAAGAGTGGCAAAAGTTTACCGGGAAGCAGACCCGTATCACCCGATCGGAATTGCCCACAACAACGGGGAGTCAGCCGGTAATTATAAGAACGGCTATGAAATATTTACTATTTGGGCATACCCCGGATTCTACCGGGACCGGGAAACAGAAAATATTACGGAGGTGACTTCGCGCCTAAACTCGGTCTGGAGGCGAGGCGGCGAAGACAAGTGTGTGTGGATAGGGCCGCAGACCCATAATTTAGGAACATGGGCCGCCCGGACCGATTTTTCGCAAAGGGAGCCGGATTACGCGGAGATGAGAAACGAGACCTACCAGGGCATCGTAAATAACGCCAAAGGAATGATTTACATCTTTTACAAAGATCCGCCTTTCTGGACGATAAACAGCGCGCCCGGGCCCTGGTATGGCTTAACCCAGGTAATAAAAGAACTAAAAATGTTAACGCCGGTTATTCTTTCCGAGACAGTCAGTGATAAGGTAGCGGTGGAAAAAGGCGAAGAAAAGATCCAAATCATTACCAAGAAACAGGGAAAAGATTATTATATCTTCGCCGTTAATACCTCACCCGACAACCAACCGGCGGAGATAGTTATCAATGATTTAAAGATTCAAAAATTACAGGTTATTTCGGAAAATAGAAATATTAAAATAAAGAACAACCGGTTCAGCGATGGTTTCGGGAAATTCGGAGTGCACATATACACAACCAGCAAAAGCAAATTTGATTTAATAAACATTAAAAATATCGCTGCCGAAAGCAACCGGATACAAAAAGAATTTGAAGATAGCCGCCGGTCAAATTTAGCCTCCTGGTTTTTAGGCACGGCAACCGAACCGCGCTGGGGCGCTTTAATTGATAACGACGAGATTACTTACTGCGCCGTGGACTCTTGTTTTCGGGATATATTTAAACTGCCCTTCCCGATTGAAGTAATTTTTAAAGAACCCCAAGATGTCGGTAAAGTCGTTATTAAAGCGGCCGGCGCCTCCGAAAAAGATTTTGAAATTTACAGTTACGATACCTCTTTAAAAGAATGGAAGAAAACAGCGCTTCCTGCCTCCGGGGAAATTAAACGGAAAGATTTTTCAGAGTTAACCTATATTTTCGAAACCGTCAAAACACCCAAAATCAAAATAATCCTTTCCAACAAAAATACAAAAATTTATGAAATAGAAGCATACAAGTAATGCGGGAAAGTTAAATACGAATGCAGGCAATCTCGTTGTCAATCAATAACTTGCGGGAATAACTCAGTGGTAGAGTACGACCTTCCCAAGGTCGGAGTCGAGGGTTCGAATCCCTTTTCCCGCTCTTAAGTTTATTATCCCAAAAGGGATTCGAACCCAGGGATGCGTGAAGGGAAGGTTCCCTTCACGTCCGGGGGAGAAGATTAAGAGGGGGCCTGCCCCCTCTTAAAACGAGCGAAGGAAACGATAGGTCTTGTAGCGACCAGCTAAAGACCTGTTTCCGAAGCGAAGTAGTTCGTATCCCTTTTCCCGCTCTATTAAAAACAGTGAACGGTAAACAGTGAATAGTTAATAGTAAAAGATTACTAACGAAAGGAAATTCACCCATGACAAGTCGGGAACTGGTTAAGTCGGCAATTCAGCACCGGAACACAGAACGGGCGCCATACGTAATTGACCTTTGCGGCGATACCTGGGAAGCGGTAAGCAAAGTCGTAGCAGAGAAAACCGTTGAGGAATTTCTTGACAACGATGTGCAGGATTTCGCCTGTCCGTGGTGGGGCTGTCACCAACTGGCAAGCGACTGGACCGGGCCCGATGTCCCGACATCGCGGTCAACGGTCATCGGGAACGGAAGTTATTCCGAGCTTATCGCTGCGCTCCAAAAATCGCGGGAAATTTCAGATAAATATTTCCTGGTTCGTCTCTACGGAATCCATTTCGAAACAGCTTATGCTGCCCGGGGCATCGAAAATTTTCTGGTAGACATGGTCGGGCATAAAGATTTTGCCCGGGGATTCCTGAACCGGATCATCGAGAAGAACCTGGTGATGCTGGAGAACATCCTCGCGCTGAAAGAGATTAACGGTATCCTGCTTGGCAGCGATTGGGGGTCTCAGCGCGGCCTGCTGATGTCACCGGGAACCTGGGAGGAGATGATCCGGCCCGGCGAGCAGAAAATGTATGACCTCTGTCACGCTTACGGAAAGGATGTCTGGGTCCACTCCTGCGGGTGCTTCGAACCGATTATCCCGGCGCTGATTGAGATGGGACTTGACGTTCTCAATCCTGTCCAGCCGGAGGCGATGAACCTCGGCGAACTCAAGCGGAATTATGGGGATAAACTTACCTTTTGGGGCGGTATCAGCACCCAGCGGACACTGCCTTACGGAACGCCGGAAGCAGTAAAGAAAGAAGCCCGGCAGGTGCGGGATTTGATGTCCCGGAACGGCGGTTATATCTTCTCGCCGTCCCAATCAATCCAGGCCGACGTTCCCATAGAGAATATCCTCGCGCTTCTGGAAGTTGCCCGGGAAAAAGCAGGTTAACAAAACAGATAAATTCCTCCGGAGTTTCCAAGATGAAAAAAGTCCTGTTTGTCTGTATTGAAAACTCCTGCCGCAGCCAGATAGCAGAGGGTTTCGCCTGCAATCTGGGCGGAGGTATCATCGAGCCATACAGCGCCGGTTCCCGGCCTTCGGTAAAGATAAACCCGGAAGCGGTCCGGGTGATGCAGGAACTGGGCATCGATATCTCGTCCCGGCAGTCAAAGGGTTTCGACCAGTTGCCGGTAAAGGAATTTGATTTTGTAATAACTTTGGGCTGCCAGGATGTCTGCCCTTTTGTGCCGGCCAAACAACACATTGACTGGAATATAACCGACCCTAAAGGAAAAGACGCGGAATTTTTCCGCAAGGTCAGGGATGATATCGCGGACAAGGTAAAAGATTTAATAAGAACATGCCAAACAATAGAAACGTAATTATTTTACAAAAAAACCCCTGACGAAGTATAATAATCTGTCATTCTGAAGCGATAGCGAAGAATCTGACGTAATTTGTCATCCTGAACGATAGTGAAGGATCTCAACATTTGAATACGAGATCCTTCTCGCCAGAGTTCGGCGAAGTTCGCCAGAATTCGGCGCAATCTGACGATCTGACGACGCAACTCCGGCTCAGGATAACAAAAAAGCAAATATCAAATAATTAGATACGGTTGCCGGATTTTTCGGAGAGCGCACACCCCAACCGAGGCGCCTGTGGAGATTTTTACGGAAAACTGCGGAGTTTTCGGAATCTATTCTGACAAGAATTGCATCCACGACCTCTATTACGGTATCTTTAAATTACAACACCGCGGCCAGCGGTATTGCGGTATCGCCACCGCCCGCAAAGAATTAAAACTTATCACCCACAAGGGATTTGTCCGCCACACTTTTACCCCCCAGGAATTAAAGGATTTGTCCGGCCGTTCCGGCATTGGCCACGTCAGTTTGAGTGAAAGACAGCCCATCATGATGGAATCCAAACTGGGCCCGTTTGCCATTGCCTTCAGCGGCAATATTATTAATGCCGAGGGGCTCTTCAATGAATTAAAAAAGAACGGCCATTCTTTTTTCACGCATACCCAGATCGAACTCCTAGCCAAGATGATTGTCCAGGGAAAAGATTTTGTCCAGGGACTGGAACTGCTGGCGAAAAAAATCAAAGGTTCTTATACCATTGTCATCCTGACCAAAAAAGGAATCTACGCCGCCCGCGATCCGTTAGGGTTCAAACCGCTTATTCTGGGAAAAAGAGGCAGCTCTTTTGCCGTTGCTTCGGAATCCCGGCCGTTCAGTCTCATCGATTTTGAAATATTCCGCGACGTAAAACCGGGCGAAATCATTCTGATTGACCAGGACGGAGTCAGCACCAAAAGTATCGTTAATAAAGGAAAAATTGCGCATTGCGCCTTTGAATGGGGCTACGTCGCCTCGATGGATTCGGTCATTGACGGGGTGCCGGTGGTGCGGGTCCGGAATAATCTGGGCGCCAGCTTAGCGAAATCAGACAACGTTGAAGCAGACCTGGTGGCCGCCGTTCCTTTTTCCGGAATCGGCTATGCGCTCGGCTATCACAAGGCCTCAGGCATTCCTTACGACGAGGTGTTTCTCATTGACCGGTTTGCCAGCCGCAGTTACCTGCCCCTGACCCAGCGTTTGCGCGACCTGGAAGCAAAGATAAAACTTTCGGTAATTAAAGACGTGGTCCGGGGCAAAAAAATTATTCTCTGTGACGATTCCATTGTCCGGGGGACCCAAATTCGCAATAAAGTGCTGGAATTGAAGGCGGCCGGCGCCAAAGAGGTGCACGTTCGCATCGGCTGCCCGCCTCTGAGAGCGCCCTGCAAATACGACATCGCCACCCGTTCCTACAAGGAGCTGGCGGCCCGGCGCCACTCTACCAAAGAGATTGCCGGGCTCATCGGCGCCGATACGCTTAAGTATTGTTCGCTTCAAGACCTGGTTACCGCAATCGGTATGCCGGACATCAGTTTGTGCCTTCACTGTTGGTCAGAAAAGGAAGTAATTTAATGAAATGTAGGGGCGGGGTTACATCCCCGCCCACAGCGGGAGGGGACAAAGCCCCTCCCCTACACAAACAACGCTTGGGTGTTAATCTATGAAAAAAGGTCTGTTTATCCTGGAAGACGGTACGGCCTGGGAAGGAGTTTCCCGCGCTGCCTCCGGAGAATTTGCCGGCGGGTCAATCTTCTATACCGGCGTGGTCGGGTACCAGGAACTGATAACCGACCCGGCTTACTCCGGCGATATCGTGGTGATGACTTATCCCCATATCGGTAATTGCGGAATCAACCGTAAGGGGTTTGCTTCAGACCGGGTCTGGGCAAAAGGAATTATCGTTAAAGAAATCAGCCGCATGTACAGCAATTGGCAGGCATACGAAGATTTAGTAACTTTTGCTAAAAAAAATAAACTGTTCATCCTTTCCGATGTGGATACGCAAAATATTACTAAATATCTGCGGATTCACGGTTCCATGAAAGGAATGCTTGCGGACGGCCGCGCAAGTAAAAAAAGTCTTTTATCCAAACTGAAATCGTTCCGTCCGTCCGAAAAGAAGGTTGCCGAAGCAAGTTGCCCCAAACCCTACGCCTGGCCGGCTGAAAACAAAAACGTTGCGCCGCAAATTGTTGTGGTGGACCTGGGGCTGAACAGGGAATCGTTAAATCAGTTATCCGCGCTCGGCTGTAAAATAACCGTTCTTCCTTTCAACGCTAAAACCAGCGAAATTATTTCTTACAACCCCGACGGTATCTTTCTGTCCGGCGGACCGGGGGACCCGGCCTTGCTGACGGAAACGATCGGACATTTACAAAATTTGATTCCGAAGAAGCCGA
This sequence comes from Candidatus Omnitrophota bacterium, assembly GCA_026387085.1. GTDB lineage: Bacteria > Ratteibacteria > UBA8468 > MWAK01 > MWAK01 > JAHJUB01. Next base: position 3,036 of record JAPLMK010000084.1, on the reverse strand, counting down.
TTCTGGGTGTCGGATTAGGTTTCCAGGTTTTGTGCCTGGCGCTCGGCGCTAAAAGTTTCCGGATGAAAACCGGGCACTACGGCCTTAATCAGCCGGTCAAGAATCTGGTTGAAGGCACATGCCTGTCTACAAAACAGAACCATCTTTTTGCGATTACCGCCGACTCTCTCGGACCGGACATAATCACCACCCACCTTCACCTCAACGACCAGACAACCGAGGGCATAACCCACAAAAAACTTCCCCTTTTCGGGGTTCAGTATTGTCCGGGTCAGGCCGACCCTGTTTTTTCACGATTTCTAAAAAGCCTAAAATAAGATGCCTAAAAGAACAGATTTGAAGAAGATTCTTTTTATCGGCTCCGGGCCTATTATCATCGGACAGGCCTGCGAGTTTGATTATTCCGGTTCTCAGGCCTGCAAAGCGCTCAAAGAAGAGGGCTACCAGGTAATTCTGGTCAACTCCAACCCGGCCACCATCATGACCGACCCTAAAATGGCGGACCGCACCTACATCGAACCGCTGACCGTGGAAATTCTGGAAAAAATTATCGCGCGGGAAAGGCCGGACGCGCTCCTGCCTACCCTGGGCGGCCAGATTGGCCTTAACCTGGCAACTTTTCTGGCCCGGGAAGGGATACTGAAAAAGTACGGCGTGGAGTGCATCGGAGCCGACGCGCAGGCGATTGCCCGGGCTGAAACCAGGGACCTCTTCAAAAAGACGATGCAGGGAATCAACATCTCGGTTCCGGGCAGCGGCCTGGCATATTCAGTGGAAGGCGGGATGAAGATTGGCGAAGAACTTGGTTTTCCGCTCATTCTACGTCCGGCTTATACGATGGGCGGCACCGGCAGCGCCACCGCCTACAACGCGGAAGAACTTCAGGAATTTCTGGCAAAAGGGATCGAAGCCAGCCCTATCGGCGAAGTACTGGTGGAAGAGTCGGTGCTTGGTTGGAAAGAGATCGAATTTGAGGTGATGCGAGATTGTGTTGATAACACTATCATCATTACCTCTATGGAAAACGTCGACCCGATGGGCGTGCACACCGGTGACAGCATCGTGGTAGCGCCGGCCCAGACGCTGACAACAACGGAATACGGCAACCTGACTGATATGTGCCGCCGGATTATCCGGGCTATCGGTATCACCGGCGGGGCCGCCAATATCCAATTTGGCGTCAGCCCGGAAGACGGCCGGGTGGTAATTATTGAGGTAAACCCGCGGCTCTCCCGCAGTTCCGCTCTTGCCTCTAAAGCCACCGGCATTCCCATTGCCCGGATTGCCACTAAACTGGCGGTTGGTTTTACGCTGGATGAAGTCAAAAACGAAATTACCGGACGGACTACTTCCTTCTTTGAACCGACGGTGGACTACTGCGTATTTAAGATTCCCCGCTTTACTTTTGAAAAGTTCCCGACCGCGGACCAAACCATTAACACTTCCATGAAATCGGTGGGCGAGGCGATGTCCATCGGCCGGACTTTTAAAGAAGCGCTCCAGAAAGGAATCAGGTCCCTGGAAACCGGAAGGTTTGGCCTGGGCGCAGACGGCAAAGACCGTGATTTTTCCCTGGAGGAGATACGAGACGGTTTACGCGTTCCCAACGGCGACCGGCTCTTTTACGTTCGTTACGCATTCCGCCGGGGAATCAGCGCCGCGGAAATTTTTGACCTTTCTAAAATCGATCCCTGGTTCCTGGACCAGATTAAGGAAATAGTGGAACTGGAAGAAGGCGCTAAAAAACTTAACCCGGCCTGGTTGCGCAAGGCAAAAGAATACGGATTTTCCGACCGGCAAATCGCTTTTTTAAGCGGCAGGAGTGAAATGACTATCCGAAAGATGCGTAAAAAATTAAAGATTTTACCCGCCTTCAAATTGGTTGACACCTGCGCCGGAGAGTTTGAGGTGGAAAAGCCGTATTATTACTCTACCTACGAAGCGAACGACGAAAGCCGGGCAACCAATAAGAAAAAAGTGGTTATTTTAGGCGGCGGGCCCAACCGCATCGGCCAGGGAATTGAATTTGACTACTGCTGTGTCCATGCTTCCTACGCGCTAAAAGAAGAAGGCTACGAAAGCATCATGATTAACTGTAACCCGGAGACCGTCTCCACCGACTATGACACCTCGGACCGTCTTTACTTCGAACCGTTAACCCTGGAGGATGTGCTGAACGTCATTGAAGTTGAAAAACCGATCGGGGCCATCGTTCAATTTGGGGGACAGACCCCCTTAAACCTGGCGCTCAGCCTGATGAAGCAGGGCGTAAAGATTCTGGGCACCAGCCCGGATTCCATCGATTTAGCCGAAGACCGGAAACGTTTCAGCCGGCTCTTAAAAAAACTTTCCCTTTCCCAGGCGCCTAACGGAACCGCTTTTTCGGTGGAAGAAGCACAGAAAATTGCCCGAAAGATCGGTTACCCGGTTCTGGTGCGTCCTTCCTACGTGCTGGGCGGAAGAGCGATGGAACTGGTCTATGACGACCAGTCCCTGGCGGAATTTATGGTGATAGCGGCTCAGATTTCCCCGGAGCACCCGGTTTTAGTAGACAAATTTCTGGAGGATGCGCTGGAGATAGACGCGGACGCTATTTGCGACGGCAAGGATGTGGTTGTCGCCGGAATCATGGAGCACATTGAAGAGGCCGGTATCCACTCCGGAGACAGCGCGATGGTCCTGCCGCCTTACAGCCTCCCGGCGGAAATCCTCGAGGAAATACGGGAAGCAACCCGGAAACTGGCGCTGGGCTTGAAGGTCTGCGGTCTGCTAAATATTCAGTTTGCGCTTAAGGGTAAAAAACTTTATGTGCTGGAGGTAAACCCCCGGGCTTCCCGGACAGTACCCATCGTCAGTAAAGCCATCGGCGTACCTCTGGCGAACCTGGCCACCAAGTTAATGTTAGGTAAAACCCTGTCTGAGTTGGGATTCACCAAAGAGGTTAAACCCAGGCATTTTACGGTTAAAGAATCGGTCTTTCCTTTTGCCCGGTTCCCGGGCGTAGACGCGGTTTTGGGCCCGGAGATGAAATCCACC
>JAPLMK010000105.1:12500-19984 GCA_026387085.1 Candidatus Omnitrophota bacterium | reverse complement strand
CCGCATCCACCATGGCGCCGATGGCGATGGCGATGCCGCCCAGGCTCATTACGTTGGCGGTCAGTTTCATATAGTACATCGGGACAAAGGCGATTAAGACCGCAATGGGCAGCGTGATGATGGGAATGATTGCGGAAGGAAAATGGAGCAGGAAAAGGAGGATGATTAAACTGACCACAATCATCTCTTCGCGGAGTTTGCTCTTCAGGGTGTTAATGGCCCGGTGGATTATCTCGGAGCGGTCATAGGTAATTACCAGTTTTACGCCTTCCGGAAGTTGGATGGTTGCCAGCCGTTCCTTGACCCGCTTGATTACATCCAGCGCGTTTTCCTGATACCTGATTATGACGATGCCGCCGACGACTTCGCCCCGGCCGTTCAGTTCCGCCACGCCTCGCCTGATGTCCGGCCCGAATTGGACGGTGGCGACGTTATTTATTTTTACCGGTACACCGTTTTGGTCGGTCTTAAGGACAATGTCCTCTATCTCTTTTAGCGATTTGAGATAGCCCCTGATGGTTACCATATATTCCCGGCCGGAGAACTCCAGGAGCCGGGCGCCGGCTTCCTGGTTGGATTTTTTCAGGGCCATGACTACTTCGCTGAGCGGGATGTCATAAGCGAGTAGGGCGTTGGGGTTTATTACCACCTGGTACTGTTTTGTGAATCCGCCGACCGAGGCGACCTCAGAGACACCTTTGACCGATTGTAAAGCATATTTCAGGCGCCAGTTCTGGAAGGTGGTTAAATCCTCCAGGGAATTCTTTCCGGTTTCATCGACCAGCGCGTACTCAAAGACCCATCCCAGGCCGGTGGCATCCGGCCCGATTTCTGTTTGGACCCCGGGTGGTAGTTGAGAAGTTACCTTGGAGAGATACTCCATGACCCGGGAGCGCGCCCAATAGACGTCGGTTCCGTCTTCAAAGATTACATATACGTAGGAAAATCCGTAGTCGGAAAAACCGCGGATGTCTTTAACTTTCGGAGCGCCTAAAAGGGCGGTTGTAATCGGGTAGGTGACCTGGTCTTCAATGACTTGCGGCGGTCTGTCCCATCGGGAAAATATGATAACCTGGGTGTCGGAAAGGTCCGGGACCGCATCCAGCGGCAGGTTTTTTAAGGCCAGGGCGCCGGCAAGGGCGGCGGCGGCGACCAGGATTAGAACCACAAATTTGTTCCGGGCGCTGTAATCGATTATTTTTTCAATCCAACCATCCATAAGGTTTGTCATTCCCGTATGTGGTTAACGGGAATCTACACCAAAAATTTCTGGATTCCCGCTTACTACACGCGGGAATGACAGCAAAGAAAATAAGTGGTAATGACCGCAAAATTATTTGTTTACTGATTTAAGTCGGCTTTCTGAATCAACAAAGAAGTTGCCGGAGGAGACAACCACATCTCCTTCTTTCAAACCGGAGAGCACTTCGTAATAACCGTTGGCTTTATTGCCCAGGTTCACATCCCGGGATTGAAAATAGCCGTCCGGGGCAGCCAGAAATACGACGCTGCGCTCGCCGGTATTCACCACCGCTTCTTCCGGAACCGCCAGTCTTTTGCCCAAGGCAATTATTGTTCGGGCGTTGACGAACATGCCCGGTTTTAGTTTGCCGCCCGGATTCCCAATTTCCGTCCGAGCCTGGACGCTTCGGGTCGTTGGGTCAAGCACCGGGCTGATGGCGGCAATCTTCCCGGTAAAGACCTGGCCGGGAAAAGCGGTGGCGGTTATCTCCACCGGCAGGCCGGTCTTAATCAGGCCCATATCGTATTCGTAGACGGAAAGATAAGCCCAGATGGTCTTCTGGTCTTCCGCGAGGTAAAGGTTGCTCTGTGGTTTTCGTTCCCAGGCCAGTTTCTGAATTTGGGTTTTATCCATGCCCATCAGCAAGAGTTTTTGCCCGGCGGCATTTCTGATGGCAGCCGCCTCTTTTTTTGCTTCGGACGCGGAATCAACTCCGGATGCTTCTTCCATCTTCAATGCCTGCAAAAATTCTTCCTGGGCGACATAGAGGTCAGGGTCGTAGGCGATTTTGCCTACCGTGCGGATTTCGCGCGTCAAGTTCTGCTTCTGCACCTTGGTGGTCTTGATTCCGATAAGCTGTTGTTTCTCCGGACTGATCTGCACGCCTTCCTGCGCCGTTGGTTCTGTTTCCGCCTCGTATACCGGAAGATAGTCCATGCCCATCTCGTCTTTTTTGAATACCGGCGAAGTGATTTCCGGGTTCATCGGATTGCGGTAGAAGAGAACACCAGTAAGATAACAAGACTGCTGATTATTATATTTTTCTTCTTCATGCGGCTCCTACCTAAAAAGGTCTTCTTTTTCCGGTGAAACCCCGGCGATAGAGAGGGATATTTCGTTTAAGGTTATTTCCCTTAAGCCTTGCGCTGACAAGTAGTTGACGGAAAAGTCCAGGAAGGTCCGCTCGGCGTTCAGGAAGTCGGCCAGACCGGTCTTTCCCGTGCGATAACCGGATTGAGCAATTTGGGTGGCCGCCCGGCTTTTCGGCAGGAGGTTTTCCCGGTAAAGTTTTACTTCCCGGTCCGCCTGTCTCCACCGGAAGAGTCCGTCGGCCAGTCCGGCGGCTAAATCCAGTTCCTCAGCCGAAAAGGCCGCTTCGGTCATCTTTACGGCGCTTTTGGAAGCGGCAACCTGGCTGGCGGATTTTCCCGGCCAGGGAATTGAGATTGAAAGCAAGGGCCGGGTGAGAGCCATTCCCGAAAAGAGTCCTTGCATTAAACCGATATTAAAATCAGGCCATTGCTCTTTATACGCCAACTTAACGTAAACTTCACTTTGCTCTATCGTGCTGCGCAGGAGAGCCAGGCGCGGGTTTTTGGCCTGGACGGATTCCCAAATCTCTTTTTCCGAAAAACCGGATTCGGTGAAGGGCAGGGCGGCCATTGGTTTTGGAATCCGGTCAGATTGGAGTATGCCTAAAGCGGCGCCGAACTGGGCCGTCAACACTTTTTCGGAATCCTTAAAGTCCGCCAGCATATTGGCCAGTTTCTCTTTTTCAATCTGAATTGTAATCGGGTCAAGCAGGGACGCCTCGTTGGTCTTCACCCTGGCTAAACTTACGTTTTCCTGCATTCGGAGAATTTGTAATATCTCTTCCGTGAGTTTAATCTTCTCTTTCAGAACCCAGGACTGATAAGAAAGTTCTTTTACCCGGAAAGCGGTCTTTAAGACCTCTCCCTCAAAAATATGCCCGGTTTTGCCGGCTTCCAGAGCGGCCGCTTCGCCGGAGAGGGAAAGTTTGCCGGGTGCCGGCACCATAAACATGACACCGGGCATCAAAGAATCGATGACGCTGTCGAAATCCAGGAGGGAGAGTTGGGGGTTTGCCGGGTATTTGGAGGCGTTAATCGCCTCCACCGTGCTTTTCCATTGGTAGAAAGCCTCCTCCACCCTGGGGCTGTTGAGGACCGCATATTTAACAAAATCTTTGAGTTCCGAATCAGCGGTCAGGACCGGCAGTTGGGGCCGGGCCTCTTTCGGACGGTAATTTTGTTCGGCCCGGGCAATCTTCGCTCTTTCGGTTTTCTCAACCTTAGTGGCCGGACCGGCGCACCCGGAAATTACCAGGAGAAAAGAGGCGCAAACCAGTAAAAGCCTAGTCTTCATCTATTCTACGATTAATTTACCCTGCATTTTGGAATGGCCCATGCCGCAAAAGACCGAACAGTAGAAAGTAAAGGTTCCTTTCTTGTCGGCCAGAAACTCTATCTTTTTTATTTCGCCTTTCTTGACCGAAACGTTTATGCCGTATTCTTTTATCGCCAGGCCGTGGGGAACATCTTCAGAGGTGAGGTTTATCTTCACGATGTTGTTCTGTTTTACCTTGATTTCCACCGGAACAAACGCGTACTTTTTGGACACCACCTTAAATTCCTTTATTTGACTGATGTACTTTTCCGGGTTCTTCTTAAACGGATTGACGCAGCCGGAACAGCAGAATTGATAGGTTTTGCCCTTATATTTGTAGCTGGGCGATTGCGCGGTAGGCTTGAATTGTTCCCGGGTTACCGGGCAGATGCTGCTGTCGCTTGTTGTCTGCTGAGTGATAGTTGTTGCTGAATGTTCGTGCGCCGCATAGGCAAGCGGAACTGAAATACCAAAAAATAAAACCAGCAGTAAACCGCATTTCATAATTTTCTTCATCTTGCCTCCCGTTTTTGTTTCAGACGTATGTAGCGTAAGTGTAAAACGATATTATCTTATTCGACGATTAATTTGCCGCTCATTTCGGATTTTTCCCCGCTGTAAACGATCGGACAGTAGAAGATGAATGTTCCTTTTTTGTCGGCCAGAAACTCGATCTTTTTTTCCTCATTTTGTTTGGCCGCAACATTGATGTTGTATTCTTTTATAATCAGGCTGCGGTTAGCTTTTCGGGAGATGAAGGTTATCTTTACGAGGTCACCCTGTTTTACTTTTATTTCCATCGGAATAAACGTATATTTCTGGGCAAGTAACGTAATCTCTTTTATCCGGCTGAGGTACTTTTCCGGTTCTTTCTGAAAATTGGTAACGCATTCCGGACTGCAAAAATAGTATGTTTCCCCGCCGTATGGGTAAGAATTGGACAGGGACGCTTTTTTGCCCAGCACCGGACAGACACCCGGATTTTCGGCTGCCGCGGCGATTGTAATCAGAAAACCAAAAACCAAACCGAGCCCCAAGCCGCATTTCATGATTTTCTTCATTTTTCCCTCTTAAATTAATCGGGTAAGTTTTTCCATTATTGCCCAGAAAGGGTCGGTCTTGGGGTGTTCCAGGTCAAAGGTACGGCCGCCCTCTCTTATTTTCAGGCCGTCTTTTTTGCCGGTGACCTCGCCGACGATACTGCTTAAGATATTATTTTTTGTGAACGCTGACACCAGTTCTCCGGCTTCCTTCGGGTCCACTGTGGCGATGAGCGTGCCTTCGCTGATGGTGGAAAATGGGTCAATCCGGAAGTGCTCGCAGGTTTTAATGATAACATCCTGTTTTACGATTAAATCCTGGTCAACCCGTATTCCGTAATTTCCGGCGCGCGCCATTTCATATAAGCCGCCCCAGATTCCGCACTCAGTGGCGTCGTGCATGACGTGCACCCCCGGGAACTCCCGGGCGATGGCGCAGTCATCCATGACCGACATCTGGAAGAATACGTTCTCGGCCTCTTTTTGAAAGCCCGCTCCAAAAGCCGTTTTGAATTTTTCAGGAAAAGAGATGGCCAGAAGCCCGGTTGTTTCAATGGCTGGTCCCTTGGTTATGATAATCTGGTCGCCAATCTTTACCCGGTGGGGACCGCGCAGTTCGGCTTCGGTTCCCTGGGCGATGGCGGTGGCGCCGCCCACCATCGGATAGTTACAACCGGCGTAACGGGCGGTGTGGCCGGTGATGATGCTGACGTTGTATTTCTTGGCTTCCCGGTGGACTGATTCCCACATCTCAGTTAATTGCGCTTCGGTTATTTCCGGGGGAAGGTTAAGGTCGACAGTAAGATATTTGGGTTTCAATCCGGAGACCGCGACGTCTGAGCAGATAATATGGAAGGCAAACCAGGCCGCCCGGTTGAAACCGTATGCCGGGACGATGAAGAACGGGTCGGTTGAGAACGAGAGGCAGGCATCGCCAATCTTCACCACACCGTAATCAACGCCGTGGCGCGGGCCGATGATGACACTTTTATCTTCCGCGCCCAGGCGCGGGAAGATAACCCGGTCAAAAAATTCCGGGTGGATCTTCCCGAGTTCCGGCAGTTTTTCCATAATTTACAGAATTATTTTGGACGCAGATACACGCAGAAAAAACGGATAATACTGAATGACAGAGAATTAACCGCAGAGTTCGCAGAGACCGCGGAGAAACTTTAAGGAAGGAACTTAAAGAATAATAAATAATTCTTAAGCAGTTCTCTGCGTACTCCGCGTTCTCTGCGGTAATCTGCGTACAATTAATTTAATTATTTCTGACTTTTGTCCAGGGCCTGGTCCAGATCCGCAATGATGTCTGCGGTATTTTCTAAACCGACCGAGAGCCGGACGTAATCTTCGGTAACGCCGGTGCTTACCTGTTCGGCTGGGGTTAGTTGCTGGTGCGTGGTGCTGGCCGGATGGATAATCAGGGTTTTGGCATCGCCGATATTGGCCAGGTGCGATATCAGTTTTACCGAGTCAATCAATTTTCGGCCGGCTTCTTTGCCGCCTTTAATTCCGAATCCGAGGAGTCCGCCGAAACCTTCTTTCAGGAAAGTTTTTGCTTTTTCGTGGTCCGGGTGGCTGGGAAGCCCCGGGTAATTTATCCAGGATACGAAAGAATTAAAAGGCGAGATGCAGGGGCCGAGGTCCCGAAGGAGACTAACCCGCGCTTTCAGGATGTAAGCCAAACCCGGCGCGGCTGCTTTTTCGTGGTTACCGAAGGCCTGCCAGAAAGAGAGACCGTGGTAAGACGGGTCCGGTTCGGTCATTTCCGGGAAGTTGCCGTTGGCCCAGTTAAAGGTGCCGCCGTCTACAATGGCGCCGCCGATGCTGGTGCCGTGCCCGCCCAGGAATTTGGTCAGCGAATAAACTACGATATCGGCGCCTAATTTCAGCGGCTGCAGGAGCGGCGGCGGGGAAACGGTATTGTCAACGACCAGCGGGATGTTGTGTTGATGGGCGATGGCCGCGATTGCCGGATAATCGTCAATGTTATTTTTAGGGTTGCCGATGGATTCCGTGTAAAGGAGCCGGGTATTTTTGTCGATGGCGGCGGCAAAGTTTTTAGGGTCGGATGAGTCCACGAACCTTACTTCAATTCCGAACCGGGCCAGGGTGTAGTGGAAAAGGGTATAGGTGCCGCCGTATAAATAACTGGTGGAGACGATGTTCTGGCCGGCCTTGGTGATGTTGAGTATGGCCAGGGTAATCGCCGCCTGGCCGGATGCAACCGCCAGGCCGCCGGTGCCGCCGTCCAGGGCAGCGAGCCGCTTTTCCAGAACGTCGGTGGTCGGGTTCATTATCCGGGTGTAGATATTGCCGAATTCTTTTAAGGCAAAAAGGCCGGACGCATGTTCGGTGTTTTTGAAGACATAACTGGTTGTCTGGTATATCGGCACGGCTCGGGAACCGGTGGTCGGGTCCGGTTCCTGTCCGGCGTGCAGGGCCAGCGTCTCTACTTTTTGTTTTAATTTGTCTGCCATTCTTATCTCCTTTGGGTTGCCGCGACGAAACCTGGGCTTGCCAATACATTATAGCACCCTTCAATGCTCCGGGAAAATATCGCGAAAAACGAAAAGACGTTTATTAAGAAACCGGGGTGCGGTGGCGGTCAATCAGTTCCGCGACCTTGCCTTTGTTCCAACCGCTTACCTTGGAAAAGTAACCGGTGACCCGGGTGATGTGCTCCACGTTTTTGCCCTGGTGGGTGGCAACCAGAAGCTGGGAGAGGCCGGAAGCGGAAATGGTTTCTTCCGGGAAGAACGTTTTGGTCTGGAAAGACTTGTTCTCCACCA
>JAPLMK010000105.1:0-12453 GCA_026387085.1 Candidatus Omnitrophota bacterium | reverse complement strand
GCACGCCCGGGGCGCCGTCCTGTTCCTGCTCCCGGGAATCAAACTGTTCCGGATTTTGAGAAAGATATACGACAAAATCTTGTTTCTCCATTATGACCTCCTGTTGACTGCGCCAAGCAAGCTTGGCAACTACTTTTTAAGCATTTCCTGTAAGTCCTGTTCCGGGGTGGTGGTGGGCCGGATATTAAAGTTCTCCGAGAGCACCTTCAGGACGCCGGGTGAAATGAACGCCGGTAATGACGGTCCCAACCGGATGTTCTTAATACCCAGCGAAAGAAGGGTGGTCAGGATGCAGACCGCCTTTTGTTCGTACCAGGAAAGAATGATGGAAAGCGGCAGGTCATTAACCGAACAGTTGAAGGCCTTGGCAAGTTCGGTTGCGACGACGATGGCCGAGTAGGCATCGTTACATTGGCCGCAGTCCAGCAGCCGCGGAATTCCGTTAATATCTCCGAAATCGAGATGATTAAACCGGAACTTACCGCAGGCAAGGGTAAGGATAACAGAATCGGCCGGAACTTTTTGCGCCAGTTCTGTAAAGTAATTCCGTCCCGGTTTGGCGCCGTCACAACCGCCAATCAGGAAGAAATGTTTGAGAGAACCGTCGGCAACCGCGCCGATTACTTTAGGCGCGGCGCTCAACAAAGCATCGTGACCAAAACCGACCATAACTTCCTGGCCGGGGGTCTCTTCCGTGAAACCGCCAAGCTGAAGCGATTTTTCAATTACGGCGCTGAAGTCCTTTCCAGCTCCTTGGCCTTCAATCTGGGCCGCGCCCGGCCAACCTACCAGGCCGGTGGTAAAGATGCGGTCCAGATAAGAATCGAGCGGTTTTTGGATGCAGTTAGTGGTCATTAAAACCGCAGCCGGTACAGCGTCAAACTCCTTCTTTTGGTTTTGCCAGGCGGTGCCGAAGTGACCAACCAGATGCTTGTATTTTTTTAATTCCGGGTAGCCGTGGGCCGGCAGCATCTCGCCGTGGGTGTAGATATTAATCCCCCTTCCTTCGGTTTGTCGGAGAAGTTGTTCCAAATCCAGCAGGTCGTGACCGGAAACGATGATGGCCGGCCCTTTTTTGTTGCCCCAGAAAACCTTGGTCGGCACCGGACTGCCAAACCGGCCGGTGTGCGCCTTATCCAGCATCGCCAGGCAGGCGAGATTAACTTTGCCGAACTCCATGTTGAGGTCAATCAGGGCTCCGGTGCTAAAGGTCATGTCGGTTAAAGCGGCCAACCCCTTATAAAAGAAGGAGTTAACCGTTTCGTTTTCGTGGCCCAAAAGCGAAGCGTGGTCAGCGTAGGCGGCCATACCTTTTAAATTATACAGCAGGAGTTCCCGGAGGCTTTGGTTATCTTCTTCCAGCCCCGGATTGGAGAGTATTCCAACGGTCCGGCTCTGTTCTAACAAACCAGCCCGGGTATCAGCCGGCTTCCAGTTGACCGCTTCCGTCAATTGACCGTCAAACTTTTTGCCTTCTTTTTCCTGGTAGGCCTTCAGGAATGATTTTTTTACCTGCTCTTTAACCGTATACGCTTTCCGAATCGTTTCTTCCAGCCGTTGCGGGTCAAAATTTACATTGGTGACCGTGTCAAAAAGTCCTTCCACCAAAAAACGGTCAACGGCCTTATCCTTTACGCCCAAATCCTGCGCCATTTTTCCGTAAACAGCAATCCCTTCCAAGGCGTAAACTAAAAGGTCCTGAAGGTTTGATACTTCCGGACTTTTTCCGCAAACTCCGCTTTTAGTACAACTACTTCCTTGCGATACCTGCTCACACTGCCGACAAAACATATCCATGGGACCTCCGGTTATCTTTCCGTGAGGAAAGACGCGATATTGGTGCGTTCTAATTCCGAAACTACTATTTTTTCAATCTTTTTCAATCTTTTTCGCAAAAAACAATTTTGGCGGTTGTGACAGCCAAAATTACGGAAGAGACATTGGCTTATATCCACCCCCCCCTGGAAAACCCGGGCTATTTCACCCAGAGAAATTTCGGCCGGTTTCTTTCTTAAAGAGAAACCGCCTTTTTTCCCTTGGTGGGAAACCACCAGGCCGTTTTGACATAAGACCTGCATGATGCGCCGCAGAAAAGGTTGGGGCATTTTTTCGGCTTTAGCCAGCTGTGCAACGGCAACTACTTTGCCCTTTTTCTGTGCTAGTTGTACCAACGCTCTGATTGCGTAGTCCGTATTCCGGTTAATCAAACTCATTTATCATATGATACCCAAAAAGTATCATTATGTCAAATCGGTTTCATTTTTTCAATCTATATCCTTTCCTCTAATTCCATCCCGGGTCAAATTAATGTCCGGGTAACCGTCGTTGGCCGGTTTAAGCCGGGTTGATTTTAGATTCTCGGCGTGGCCGTCGCAGAAAAGGTAATTACGGCTTCCCTGCCAGTCCCACCAGTTAACTATTGTCTTGGGCGTATGGTTGCTCAGCCATTCTCCGGCCAGGATTTTTTTATCGGGAAAAGAGACCTGGTTTAATTTTTGGCCCATTGACGGCACAGGGCCAGAGTAGGTGCGGCTTTTGTCGGTCATCAGGTTAATCTGTTCCGGAGAGTGGTAGAAGGTCATGCTGTAGGCGTAAGAAGTGCTCTCCCACTGCTGGGGAGCGGTCCGGTCTGAAAGACAATAAAGAACGCCGGGGTTAAAGCCGGAAATGTTGTTGTTGAGATAGGGCGCCAGGAACTGGCGCCAGCCCCGGCCCATCCAGAGCCAGTAGGATGGGGAGGCGCTGACCGGGTCTTCGGCGCAAGGAAAGTACTCGTCGTAGTCGGAACAGTATAGGGAGAACGCGATGCCGATCTGGCGCAGGTTGTTTATGCAAAGCGTCTGTTTTGCCTTTTCCCGCGCTTGCGATAAACTCGGCAACAGCAGAGCAGCGATAATCGCGATAATCGCGATTACTACCAGAACTTCAATCAAAGTGAAACCCTTGTTTTTCATGGTCATCTTTTTTCTGCAGTTAAATTTTACAGAAACTCTTAATTTTATCATATCCATTAAGCAAGCGCGCTTTCCAAATCTTCCTTCAGGTCTTCTTTGTCTTCAATGCCGACTGAAAGGCGGATTAAGTTATCTTTGATGCCCCGTTTTTGCCGTTCTTCCCCGGAAAAAGAACTGTGAGTCATTTTGGGCGGATAGCATACGAGAGATTCCACTCCGCCGAGACTTTCCGCGAGAAGGAATAAGCGGAGTCTGGAGACGAATTCTTCAACCTCGGCAAAACCGCCTTTTATCTCGAAACTTATCATTCCCCCAAACCCATGCATCTGTGTTTTCGCCAGTTCGTGTTGGGGATGACTGCGCAGGCCCGGGTAGTGAACACGTTCCACCTTTGGATGTTTTTCCAGAACTTCAGCGATAAAGAGCGCGTTCTTTTCGTGTTGCCGCATTCTCACGACCAGTGTTTTTATGCCCCGGAGAATAAGCCAGCAGTCCCAGGGTCCCGGTACGGCGCCGGCTGCATTTTGATAAAATTTCAGGCCGTAATAGGCCTTTGCGTCGGATGTTGCGATTGCCCCGCCGATAACGTCGCTGTGCCCGGCCAGGTATTTGGTTGTGCTGTGGACGACGATATCTGCTCCCAGCGTGAGCGGTTGCTGAAGACAGGGGCTGGCAAAGGTATTGTCAACCGCCAAAAGGATGTTGTTCTGCTTTGAAATATGAGCAAGCGCCCGGATATCGATGATTTTCAAGAGCGGGTTGGTGGGGGTTTCAATCCAGATAAGTTTTGTATTCTTCTTAATTGCATCTCCAAACGAACCGGTTTCCCTGGAATCCGCGTAAGTTACTTCCAGCCCCCATTGTCTGAACATGTACTCAAGGAGCCGGTAAGTGCCGCCGTAGATATCGTCACCGCAAATTACGTGGTCGCCGGTTTTCAGAAGACTAAATACAGCCGTTGTTGCGGCGACACCCGAAGCAAAAGCAAGGCCGTATTTTGCCTCTTCCAGGGAAGAGACGGCTTCTTCAAGAGCTTTCCGCGTCGGGTTTCCGGTGCGGGAATATTCAAATCCTTTGTGTTTGCCTATCGCGAGTTGTTGATAGGTGGATGTTTGATAGACGGGAACCGCAACAGACCCGGTGAAAGAATCAGGTTCCTGCCCGACATGTATCGCCTTGGTCGCAAACTTCATTTCTTCCTCCTTTGTCTCGCCGAATCCTTGTGCGAAGGCGGCCTTTTCTCCCCGGTCCAGTAATTGATTAAATCTGCCCTGGTGATGAATCCAACCGGCACTTCCTTTTTTGTGACGACGATGCCGCTTGTTCCCGATAAGAGTATCCGGTAGATTTCGGATACGTCTGTTTCTTCATCAAGGACGGGCAGCGGTTTTCCCATCACGGGAAGGATTTGCTGCTTTGAAAAATTGACCCCGTCATAGAGAAGTTTCATCAAAGAGGCTTCATTTATGGTTCCCTTCACCTGATTCTTTTCGATAACCGGTACCTGGGAGATGTTATTTTTACGCATAAGTTCAATCGTCCTGCTCAAGGTATCGCGGGGAGCAACCGAAATAAGCGGTGGAATGGGTCCTTTCCCGGCCAGAATATCCTTAACAACAATCGTCACCGGTCTCTTGCCTTCCCAGAAGCCGTTCTCCTGCATCCAGGAGTCCGAGAATATTTTAGTGAGGTAGTTGCGTCCCGTGTCTGGCAGGAGAACGACGATAAACTTCGGTTTATTGAGCCGCTTCGCATATTTCAGGGCCGCAGCCACCGCGGTTCCGGAGGAACCGCCGGCGAGAATCCCTTCTTCCCGGGCAAGCCGCCGCGCGGTATTAAACGATTCTTTATCGCTTACCCGGACCATTTCGTCCACAACCTGGCGGTTGAACGTCTTAGGGATAAAATCCTCGCCGATTCCTTCTACCTTGTAGGAATGAGGGCTGTCTCCCGAGAGTATCGAACCTTCAGGGTCGGCTCCCACAATGATGATATCCGGATTCATCTGCTTGAGATATCTGGCGGTCCCGGAAATGGTCCCGCCGGTCCCCATGCCTGCGACAAAGATCCCAACCCTTCCTCCGGAATCCTCCCATATTTCCGGGCCGGTGGTCAGGTAATGGGCGGCGGGATTGTTCGGATTTTCGAACTGGTTAGGCCGGAATGCGCCGGGTATTTCCTTTGCCAGCCGGTTTGCCACGCCGTTATAACTTTCCGGGGAATCGGGCGGGACCGATGTGGGGGTAATGACTACCTCCGCGCCGTATGCTTTCAGGAGCGCGATCTTGTCCCGGCTCATTTTGTCGGGCATGACGAATATGCACCGGTATTTCTTGAGCGCCGCAACCAAAGCAAGCCCGACGCCGGTATTTCCGGCGGTAGCTTCGATGATAGTTCCGCCGGGCTTAAGATGGCCTTCTTTCTCGGCCGCTTCTATCATAGCGAGGCCGATTCGGTCTTTGACGCTCCCGCCCGGGTTAAAGAATTCAACCTTTGCGTATATTTCAGACTGAACTCCTGCGGTAATGTTGTTGAATCTAATAAGTGGAGTTCTGCCGATTGCCTGAAGTATGTTATCGTATCGCGCCACAGTAAACCTCCATTTTTTAATCCGCAAATTCCTGGAAGAGCCAGGTGGAAAGATACCGTTCGCCGGTATCGGGCAGCACCGCAACAATAGTCTTACCGGCGGATTCTTTTCTTTTGGCAACTTCAAGGGCGGCCCAGAGCGCTGCTCCGCTGGATATGCCGACGAAGATACCTTCTTCGCGCGCCAGCCTCCTGGCTATGATTCCCGCATTTTCGTGGGTTGCCTGGATGACCTCGTCGACGATGGAGCGGTTCAGGACTCCGGGCACGAAACCGGCGCCTATTCCCTGGATTTTGTGCGGTCCCGGTTTGCCGCCGGACAGTACCGGTGAATCAACCGGTTCCACCGCGATAATCTTCACCGACGGCCTTCTCTTTTTTAATATTTCTCCCACGCCGGTTATCGTCCCGCCGGTACCAACACCGGCGATAAACACGTCTATGTTGCCGTCCGTGTCGTTCCATATCTCTTCGGCGGTGGTTTTCCGATGTATCTCCGGGTTCGTCGGGTTTTCAAACTGTTGCGGTATGAAACTATTGTCAATGGAAGCACCAAGCTCTTCGGCTTTTTGAACGGCGCCTTTCATGCCTTTAGCGCCTTCGGTGAGGACCAGTTCCGCCCCGAGAATCTTCAGCAGCTGTCTCCGCTCAATACTCATGGTATCCGGCATCGTAAGTATCAGCCGGTATCCTTTGGCTGCGGCGACGAAGGCAAGGGATATGCCGGTATTGCCGCTGGTTGGCTCGATGATAACCGTCCCTTTTTTAAGAAATCCTTGTTTCTCCGCGGCCTCAATCATCGCCACGCCGATTCTGTCTTTCACGCTGGAGAGCGGGTTGAAGGATTCCAGTTTTGCCAAGACCGTGGCGTGCAAGCCATCCGTCAGCCGGTTAATTTTTACCAGCGGGGTTCTTCCTACTGTCTTCGTTATGTCCGCATATATCCCACCCATGTTTTCTCCTTTGTCCGCCGACGCGTCCGCCAAAGCCTTGGCGAAGGCGGAAGCATGGACGCCTCGCGGCGGTGAAGCCGCCGGGAAACGAGGCGCCCGTATTGCGAAGGCAGGCCTTTTTGATGTTATAGCACCGCTTGTTTCAGTGCCTGCTCAAGGTCTTTCAGGATATCTTCGATTGACTCCAAACCGACTGACAACCTGATATAGTCTTCCGTTACGCCGGTCTCCTTTTGTTCCTCCGGAGTTAATTGCTGGTGGGTTGTTGAAGCCGGGTGAATAACCAGGCTCTTCGCGTCAAGGATGTTGGCCAGGTGCGAAAAGAGTTTTACTGCGTTGATGAATTTTTTCCCGGCTTCAAGTCCGCCCTTGATTCCAAACCCCACAATCGCGCCGTAGTTGCCTTTCAGATACTTTTTCGCAATCGCGTGATTCGGGTTGTTTTCAAGTCCCGGGTAATTTACCCAGACGACTGCCGGGTGTTCGCTCAGGAACCGCGCAACCGCCAGGCCGTTTTCGGAATGCCGCTTTACTCTTAAGGGTAAGGTTTCCAGTCCCTGGAGGAACAGGAATGAGTTGAACGGGCTCAAGCACGGGCCGAGGTCCCGCAGCAATTGGACGCGCGTCTTGATGATGAACGCGACGTTGCCGAGGCCGGGAAAATTCCCGAACACTTCCCAGAACTTCAGACCGTGGTAACTGGGGTCCGGTTCAATAAATTCCGGGAACTTTCCGTTGCCCCAGTTAAATTTGCCGGCATCAACGATTACTCCGCCGATGGATGTACCGTGTCCGCCGATGACCTTGGTGGCGGAGATGGCCAGGATGTCCGCGCCGTAGTCGATCGGCCTAACGGTGCCGACGCCGACGGTGTTGTCTACCACAAGCGGAATGCCTGCCTCGTGCGCCACTTTGGCGATCGCCTCAAAGTCGGGCACATCCAGTTTCGGGTTGCCGATCGTTTCGGCGAAGACCGCCCGCGTTTTTTCGTTGATCGCTTTCTTGAACTCGTCGGGTTTTGAGGAATCAACGAACTTCACGTGTCTGCCAAGCTTCGGCAGAGTGTAGTGGAAGAGTTGGTACGTACCGCCGTAAAGATTGTTTGCGGAGACGATCTCGTCTCCCACCTGCGTAATGGCCAGAAGCGCGAGCGTTGTCGCTGCCTGGCCGCTGGAAACGGCCAGGGCGCCGGTTCCTCCCTCAATCTGCGCGACGCGCTGTTCAAAGACATCGGTGGTCGGGTTCATGATCCGGGTATAAATGTTTCCGAACTCCTTTAATGCGAACAGGTTGGCTGCGTGGTCTGTATCTTTAAAGACGTACGATGTAGTCTGGTAAATCGGTACCGCCCGCGAACCGGTTGTGGGGTCAGGTACCTGGCCGCCGTGCAACGCAATAGTTTCAAAGCTCAAACCGTTTTTCTTCTCTTCCGACATTTTTCTCCTTTGGTCGCCGAAGCTTTTGGCGAAGGCGGCCGTTTTAGTTGTGAGGAGGGGTCGGTTTACGCCCCCTCCTCGTTTTGTACCTTTTAAATTCAGAATGAATACTGGGCGCTTAGTACAAAACCTTCGCCCAGGCCGAACTTGCTGGTCGACTTTTCATCTCCCGCGTTGAGATAGGCGGCTATGAGCGAAAGGTTCTTGTTGGCAAGATAGGCAAGGTGTGCGTTCCAGTAATCGGCGTTCTTCCAATCTTTGAATTTCGCTCCTTCTTTATACTCTACTCCGAGGACCAGGTTGTTTGTCACGATTACGTCAACGTTGCCGAAGAAAACGGTATCGCTTTCATTGTCATAACCGAAGACTCCGGTAGCCAGACCGCTGGTCTGGAGTATGCCTCCGGAAATCAGGACCGGTTTGGGCAACTGCGTAATCAATTTGGTTACAACCAGGTACGCGTCGGTTCCGTTGTCATCAAATCCCCATCCGGCCGGGAGGTCAGACGTGTTCTTCCAGATGCCGCCGACGGATACTGCCGGAATGAAATTATGGCCTCCGGCGTTTTCCGGGACCAAAAGTAACTTTGCGCCCAGGTTGTTCTTGTGCAGGTTCTCGGGGAAACCGGAGACGGCGATGGTTTCGTAACTGTACGAAACCTCCAGCCGATTGAAAAAGGTATCCGCAATTCCGATGCTCGTCCAGTCGGTCTTGACGTCGTTGAGGTTGACGTACCAGATTCCGAACCGGGGCTTGCTGAAGACCTGTGTGCCGGTTCCGCTGGAATCTGAGGCCGGATAAGCGAGTGGATTTAATGCCACGCCGCCGACTCCTTCTATGTTGGTAAACGGAACTCCTGCGCGTGCGATGCCGGATGAAAGGGTAATCGTCAGTACCGCAATTCCCAAAACTAACTTAATAAGTTTCATTTTATTTCTCCGGAAGGTTGTGCCTGATGTTCCAGTTGTTTGGTCATATCGGCTTTTATTATTTTTTTTCCGGTAGTCCGGTATATGGTCACGCAAAACGCGTTTAGATTCAGATACCACCTCCTTTTTCAATTTGCCCGGCGTTTTCATAGCGTTCCTTTTCCGCTATTTCCGTTTGGACTATCTTTGAATTGTGGATCGTAATCGTAATCGAACCGTATTTGATGTTCCGTATTTTTTTGGCGATTTCGTTTACAATTGATTCGTTTATGCTCTTCTTGTTTCCTTCCATATGCTCTCCTTTGGTTGTCATCGCCTGCCTGCGCTAACTGTGTCCGCCGTAGCCTTGGCGAAGGCGGAAGCTTCGGTGAGGTAAACCTTGGCGCAGGAGACCTTAAAATAAGAAAAAGCCCGTTACCTTATTTGTCTGGTAATGGGCTTTTTAAATCTTTTTTGAAGAATTTAATGTTACATAATTTAATTTTTCCCCATTACCAGAAAAAAGTTTCGCATGCAACAACACATGACCATGCGCGCCTTCTGCTGGCGGATGATGTAGTTCTTTTCAGGACGGATTCCTTTTTCTGTTGTTTGGTTTAACTGTATCATTTTGCGTATTCCTTACTATTGTAATGATTTTAGTAATATTATAATCCACTAAATATATCCTGTCAAGTCGTTTGTGCTATTTAAGTTAAATTCCTTGTTCCGAGTCCTGCACGATAATGGCCTCAGCCAGTTCCCGGTCTACGGCAAACTGGGAGTGGCCTGCTTGAAAAACATAGGAAGGAAACTTCTGGAGAAGAGTTATGGTTTTTCCGGGCAGGATTCCCATCGCCATAATCTTTTGAAGCCGGTGGCGGTCCTTGGTGTTAAGGCGGGTAACCACTACCTTTTGCCCGATTTTTAATTTTGCCAGAGGCATAATGTTGCCGCGCGTATTTTTGTCCGGATTCCCGCGGAATCTAAATTTCATAGATATACTCCCAATAAGTTCAGAACCTGGCTGACAAAATATCCAGCCGAAAAAGAGAATAAAAGGACAAAAATGGATATGGCCAGCCCGGTCTTCCAGCCCCGTTCCTTTACGTTCATCATAAATTGGGCGACGCAGGGCAGAAAAAGCGTTAAGGTTACACAGGCAACGACCAGTTGGTTTCCGGAAAGCAAGCCGGTTTTTTTTAGGTCATAGAGCCCGGCGGCTCCGTAATCTCTCCGGAAGAAACCGAAAAGAAAAGATACCGCGGTTTGGTCGGGGAGGCCTATCCAGCGGACCGGATGTTCCAGGACACCGGTAAGCAGGCGGAATAGTCCGGACAACTGGCCAAACCAGATTAAAATACTGGCCAGGATGAACATGGGCAGAATTTCAATGAAGTACCACCGGACCCGGGCGTATGTTTTGGCGGAGATGTTCTTCAGGTTAGGTAACCGCAGGGGCGGAATTTCCATGTAAAATGAAGGTTCGTCTCCGGGGATAATCATGGAGGCAAAATAGCCCACCAGAACGAATATGGTTATTACCACGACGGCCCAGACGAAAAGGGCTTTTGGGTTGCCGGCTAAAAGACCCAGGATTACTCCCATCTGGGCCGAACAGGGGACAGCCAGGGCCAGTAAAAGCGTGGCAATGACGCGTTCCCTTTTGGTGGGCAGGGTCCGGGTTACCATCGTGGCCATCGTGCCGCACCCCAGGCCCAGGACAATGGGTATGACCGCCCGCCCGGTCAGTCCTATTTTTTTAAATATCCGGTCGATAAGCAGGGCAAGCCGGGGCAGATATCCGGTATCTTCGATGACGGCAAAAACGAGAAAGAAGGTAGTGACAATGGGCAATATCAAGGCAACCGCATAGCGTATTCCCAGGGTTATAATTCCGTAATCGCCGGCAAACAGGTCCCGGAAAACCGGCCAGGGGATGAGGAGAGCAAAGGTTCTTTCCACGAAAGGGTTGATGATTTTTTCAAAGATATCAATTTCGATGAAGTTAACCAGGGTGCCCGCGCCGAAACCGCCCACGAATTTATAGAGGCCGAAATAGAGTATCAGGAGGAGCAGGGGAGTTCCGGTGACCGGATTGGTCATGATGCGGCTTAATTGTTCTCTCAGCGGTAGTTTTGGCCCCGGCCGGTATTCCACTGTCCCCTTGACTATCCGGTTGACCTCTTCCTGCCGCCTCAAGGCGATTAAATAGGTTAAAGGTTCCTGGTAATGGGCTTTGGTCTGGATTACTATTTCGGCTATTTCGGCGGAAATAGCCGGGTGTTCGGCGGTTACTGCCAGCGAGGTCAGTTCATCGTCTTCCTGGAGCAGCAGCAAGGCCACGGCGCGTTTTGAGATGTTGTAGCCGCCTTTGAGCAGGGTTTCTATCTTCTCCAGGGATATTTCCAGAAAATCCCCGGCTGTTTTATCTTTTGTTCCGTACATATTCCTCAACCTTTCCTCTCAGGATATCGACCCCGCGTCCGGTAGTGGAAACGGTGGCTAAAACCGGAATCTTCAGTTCTTTTTCCAATTGCCGGAGATTAATCTTGAATCCTATTTTTTCGGCGTCGTCCATAATATTCAGTACCAGAACAACCGGTAATTTAGCTTCAATCAACTGAAGGGTCAGCGAAAGCATCCGCTCCAGGTTTTTGGCGTCAATTATGTGAATGACAACCTCCGGCTTTTCCCGGAGCAGAATGTTCCGGGCGACCCGTTCTTCTTCCGTGACCGGCAGGAGCGAATACATACCCGGCGTGTCTAAAACTTCGAAGATTTCGCCGCCGATTTCCGTTCGGCCCCGGCTGACTTCCACCGTGGTGCCGGGATAATTGGATACGTTTACGTAGGCGCCGGTCAGCCGGTTGAAGAGCGCCGATTTGCCGACGTTGGGATTACCGACCAGGGCAATTCTTCTCAACCCCGGCGGGGTTTTGAGCGTGCTTTCAAGATTAACCATTATTTTTGTTCCGGCATTCAGGACATATTCCGTAGAGTTCCATCCGGTGTTCCTGGGGGAGGAACCCATGGGTCTTGCTCAATTTTTGCTGGAGCCGTTCAATCTCCGGGTCGATTACTTCCACGAACCGGCCGCAGCCGGTGCAGATGAGATGGTCGTGGTGCTTGTGGCCGTAAAGATGCTCGTACCGGGCCGGGCCGCTTTCCAGTTTCAGTTCCCGGCAGAGGCCGGTGGCGCAGAGCAGTTTCAGGGTGCGGTAGACCGTGGCAAACCCCACCGAGGGATATTTCTGTTTCACGGCCCGGTATAACTCTTCGGCAGTCAGGTGCCGGTCGATACTGAGAAATATCTCCAATATCCCCTTTCGTTGCTTGCTGTGCTTAAATTTATGGGTTGAAAGATAATTTTGGAATAGATTTTTTTCTTTGTTTTTCACGTCAGTCTCCTTCTTGAAATTGAAAATCATTATCATTTTACCGCAGAAGGAAGGTTTCTGTCAAACCAGGCGGCGAATTTGTTTGACGTTTATTACGTTTAACTGTTAATATATCTTCGCGGATGGCAGAGAATCGAAAGTTGATGATCAGGGATTTAGCCCGGGTGGAACGGCCGCGGGAGAAGTTAATTCACTACGGCCCGGCGCGCCTT
>JAPLMK010000071.1 GCA_026387085.1 Candidatus Omnitrophota bacterium | reverse complement strand
TAGATAATATGTCATTCTGAGGCGAGAGCCGAAGAATCTCGTTTTGGGCCGCTAGCTCATCAGGTAGAGCACCGCCCTTTTAAGGCGGGTGTGGCAGGTTCGAGTCCTGCGCGGCCTACTTTTAAGCATTCCAAAACATAATGTTATTGCGAGGAGTGAAACGACGTGGCAATCCCAACCTTGAAAGACGAGATTGCTTCGCTGCCGCTCGCAATGACAACCATACCCTATCCTGCGCGGCCTACAGGCTGTAAAGCCAATAGCCACAATGGTTTCCAAGATTTAGCCATTGTGGCTTTTTTTGTTGTAAAATGGGTTTGTGCCAAATCTACGCCAATTCTAACACTACGCTTCTTTTGTTTTTGGATACCCGCCTTTTTTGTGCTATATTATATACTAAAATATACCAAAAAATGTCCGAGAAATTCCTTGCTATTTGTAGAATAATAGAATGTTAACGGATAGATTATAACGAAGTGCGACCGCCCAGTTATCCGGGGAATCTGTCACCAGCAGAATTTGTGCGGACAACTACTGTGAAAAACAACAAAAATACAAACAGCCAAGTGAACGCATTCCAGACAAGCAGGAGAACCTTAATTGACAGCAATCAAATCATCTTGCGCTACACCACGTCGATCTTCATCGGTGCTTTTCTGCTCTTCCAGGTGCAACCGATAATCGGCAAGTTCATCCTGCCATGGTTCGGAGGTGGGCCGGGCGTATGGACCGTCTGCATGCTATTCTTCCAAGTACTGCTGTTGAGCGGATACGCTTATGCCCATTGGCTGCACACCTACCTACCGCAACGCAAGCAGGTCATCGTACACTTGATTCTACTCGCGGTCGCGCTTTGCGCTCTGCCAATCATCCCGCACAACAGCTTCAAACCGCAGGCAGGCGCCGACCCGGTGACCGACATTCTCGTCACTCTCCTCACCTGCGTAGGGCTCCCTTATTTTGTACTCTCGACAACGAGCCCGCTGCTCCAAGCGTGGTTCGGGCTGTCACGACCGGGATATTCCCCCTACCGGCTCTACGCACTTTCGAACGCCGGTTCCCTGATAGCTCTCGTAAGCTACCCATTCATAGTTGAACCCGCTCTATCCCTCCGGACGCAAGCCGTCATCTGGTCGGTCGGGTTCGTGGTCTTCACACTCTTATGCGTCTGGTGCACTTTGGCGATGTACAAACATCCGGCTTCCGGCCGGCCGTTGGAGACCGCCTCGCCCAAAACGTCCCGGGCGAAAACAACCTCGCCCTCTCCGGCCGCCGCCTTCTTCTGGGTCGCGTTCCCCGCGACCAGCTCGACGCTGCTCCTGGCCGTAACTAATCAGATGTGCTGGGATGTCGCTGTTGTACCTTTCCTCTGGATTCTGCCGCTGACACTCTATCTGCTGTCATTCATCATCTGTTTCGAATACGAGCGCGCCTACTACCGGCCGGCCTTCTGGATTCTGCTCACCGGCGCAACAGTTGGGATAATATGCCTCACGCACATGGGTTCAGCGATACCGATCTGGAAACAGATCGCCGGGTACTCGGGAGCACTGTTCATATTCTGCCTGGTCTGTCACGGTGAATTGGTAAAGCTAAAACCCCCTACCCGCTACCTTACCCGCTTTTATCTGCTCACCGCCCTAGGCGGCGCCCTCGGCGGCATATTCGTTGCGCTTATCGCGCCCCACATCTTCCATGCCTACCGGGAACTACAACTCGGTATCTGGATATGTTGCGCGCTCGCAATAGCCGCCCCGTTTGTCAGGAAAAATGGATTCAGTCAGAGCCGGAACACACCGGGACGGAAAAGTCTGACGCTTCTGGCCTACACACTCCCTCTTATCGCCCTGGCTGTGGTGCTCATCGTCAAAAGCGGAAAAACTTTCGAATCCGACCCTTATTTATTGCGCAACTTTTACGGAGTACTTAATGTTAATCTCTACAGAACAGGCGATCCAAAATATCTTCATCTCACGCTTGAAAATGGACGAATCTGCCACGGCTTGCAATTCCAGTTATTTGAAAAACGAAACCAGCCCACCACTTATTACACCAAAAAAAGCGGAATCGGCCTGGCCCTCAGCTATCCCTGGCCGCACCCCCTGCGCGTGGGTGTAATCGGTCTCGGCGTCGGTACCGTTGCTGCCTACGGAAGACCCGGCGACACTTACAGATTCTACGAAATCAACCCGGCCGTGGAATCGTTATCCGGCCGGAATCCAAACAGCATGTTTACCTACCTTAAAGACTCACCCGCGGAATGCCAAGTGGTCTTGGGCGACGCACGCCTGTCACTTGAATACGAGGAACCGCAACAGTTCAACGTCCTGGCGCTTGACGCTTTCACCGGAGATGCCATTCCAATTCATCTTCTGACCCGCGAAGCATTCCAACAATACCGACGTCACCTACAGCCAGGCGGTATACTGGCGGTACATATTACAAACTCGTATCTCGACCTTGAACCCGTCGTGCGAGCAATCGCGGAAAATAGCGGCCTCCCCGTCATTGTCGTCTATCACAAGCCGAGTTACCAAGAAAATCAAGAATGGGATTTGCCATCCAAATGGCTCCTGATCACCGACAATAAGCAATTTCTCGAAAACGAGCAGATACGCGCGGCCGCAAATAACGAAACCGACACCGGAAATCGCTATCTATGGACGGACGACTATAGTAACCTGTTCCAGACACTGAAGTTTCGCACGAAAAATTGACCTTAGCAGTATTAAAGAAGTACAATTTATAAAGAATAAAAATCGTCTACACTCGTACCTTTGACCAACACCAAACTACACGCTTGAAAGCAGGCCGAATTGGAAAAAAACCGGCTGAATTATTGAAAAAAGGAGAGAAAATGCTATCCATCTTCCTGCCGAAGGAATTCAACTATTTTAACCTTTTCGAAAAACAGGTTGATTATGCCGTTGATGCGGCGCGTTTCTTTAAAGAATTAGTTTCGCGGGACAATATCAACGAAGACGCTCTCAGTAAAATGGAAGAGATTGAACACCAGGGGGATGAGACAACGCATGCCATCATCGCTCAATTGAACAAGACGTTCATCACGCCGATTGACCGCGAAGACATCCACGCGCTGGCAAAAGAGATGGATGATATTATCGATATGATCAATACCATTGTAAATCGGATGGTGATCTATCAACTGGACGGCGTAAACATATACCTGGTTGAAGTTGCCACCGTGATTGAAGCTTCGGTCACGGCGGTTGCCGTTGCGATTAAGGGCCTGCGCAATCCGAAGAATATCAAATCCGTGCAGGAGGCGTGCGTTGAGGTAAACCGCTTGGAAAACGTCGGCGATACAATGAGGGATAAAGTACTGGCAGAACTTTTCGAAACAGAGAAAGACCCGATCATGGTTATCAAATTAAAGGATATTTATCAGGATGCGGAAACCATCCTTGATATCTGCGAAGACGTGGTAAACGTGGTGGAGTCCATCCTCGTAAAGTAAACTGCTCCAACCACCCGGAAGGGTGCGATATTACGCGACGGGTTTACCGACAAAATGATATTAAGCATAATCCTGCTGATAGCGCTGGCGCTCGCCTTTGATTTCCTTAACGGATTCCACGACTCGGCCAACTCTATCGCGACGGTTGTTTCCACCCGGGTACTGTCACCCCGCGTTGCTGTCCTCTGGGCGGCTTTTTTCAATCTTGCCGCCTTCTTCTTCTTTGGGCTACACGTCGCCAACACCATCGGCAAGGGAATTATAGACATAACGATTATTGATAAAGGCGTCATCTTTGCAACGCTGGCCGGCGCCTGCGCGTGGGATATCATCACCTGGTATTTTGGCCTGCCGACAAGTTCCTCGCACGCGTTAATCGGCGGCATGATCGGTTCGGCCTTGGTAAAATCCGGAACGAAAGCACTGCTCTGGCCGGGTATTTCAAAAACAGTCGCTTTCATATTTATTTCACCGCTGGTCGGTTGTCTTCTGGGACTGGTTATCGGCGGATTTGTTTATTGGATGTCCAGAAGAAAAACACCGGCCAAAGTGGACTTCTTTTTCCGGAAGGGGCAATTGGTATCCGCCGCCCTTTACAGCATGGGGCACGGCGGAAACGATGCGCAGAAAACAATGGGCATTATTGCCAGCCTTCTTTTTAGCGCTGGGCTGCTGGGCGGCAAGTTCTATATCCCCTGGTGGGTTGTTATCGCGTGTTATACCGCCATATCAATCGGGACGATGTTTGGCGGTTGGCGCATCGTTAAAACCATGGGACAGAAAATTGTTAAACTTAAGCCCATAGACGGATTTTGCGCAGAATCCGGAGCAGCCATTACCCTGTTCGTTTCAACCATGTTCGGTATACCCGTAAGTACAACGCATACCATTACCGGAGCGATTGTCGGCGTAGGCTCAATCAGGCGGGTAAGCGCGGTCCGCTGGGGAGTTGCCGGACGGATTGTGTGGGCCTGGATACTAACAATTCCCTGTTCGGCGTTAATCTCTATCCTGGTCTACAATCTATTCTGCAAATGACAAAATGTAAAGAGGTTATCAAAAAACTAAAATCTCTTTCCAACCCGCAAAACGTAGCCGGGATGGCCCGGTTTGGCATTAATCCGCACCATACCCTGGGCGTCTCCATTCCTGATTTAAGAAAGATTGCAAAAGAGATTGGAAAAAATCATAAACTTTCCCGGGAATTATGGGGCTCCGGCATTCACGAAGCAAGAATTCTGGCCGGTTTTGTCAGCGACCCGCAAAAAGTAACCGAAGGACAAATGGAGGCGTGGGTTAAAGATTTTGACTCCTGGGACGTGTGCGACCAGGTCTGCGGTAATTTATTCGACCGGACACCTTTTGCTTACAAAAAAGCATTTGCCTGGAGCAAAAGAAGCGAAGAATTTGTCAAGAGAGCCGGTTTTGTCTTGATGGCAGCCCTTTCCGTACATGATAAAAAAGCGAAAGACGAACAATTTGAACAGTTTTTCCCGATTATAAGAAAACATTCCGACGATGAAAGAAATTTTGTCAAAAAAGCCGTAAACTGGGCTTTACGGCAAATCGGAAAAAGAAACCTTGATTTAAACAAAAAAGCGCTCAAAGTTGCCCGGGAAATAAGAAAAAGCGGTTCCGGAAGCGCAAAATGGATTGCTTCAGACGCGATTAAAGAGTTGACAAGCGATAAAGTACGTAAAAAATTACAAAATAAAAC
The DNA here is from genome assembly GCA_026387085.1 of Candidatus Omnitrophota bacterium. Lineage (GTDB taxonomy): Bacteria > Ratteibacteria > UBA8468 > MWAK01 > MWAK01 > JAHJUB01. Next base: position 5,773 of record JAPLMK010000071.1, on the reverse strand, counting down.
TCTAATTTAAGGAGTAGACAAACAGGCAATCACAGGGTATAATTATATAGATTATAAAGAACTAATTTTAACTAAAAGGGAGGGTATATGGCTTTCTTGCGGAGAGCAATAACGAATTCAAGAAAAGGGCTTTTGGGACTGTTTTTGCTGGTATTACTGGTCTGCGGTAAAAGTGTGACCGGATGGTGCGCTGATTATCCGAACCAGGTAATAAAGACCATCGGCGGTCTTGGCCTGAATAACCCCCAAGGTGTGGCTATCAACCCGGCCGGAAGTTACGCGTATGTTACAAATTTCGATTACAACACGGTCTCGGTTATTGATACCGAGGACAATACCGTTACCGATACAATCACAGTCGGAAGAAGGCCCACCGGTGTGGCTATCACCCCGGACGGAAATCATGTATATGTTGCAAATAACAGTGACGAAGAAGTTTCGGTTATCCAAACCTCAGACAATACCGTTACCGATACAATTACGGTCGGGGCCGGTCCCTGAGGTGTAGCCATTACCCCGGACGGAAATCATGTGTATGTTACAAACAGAGATAACAACACGGTTTCGGTTATCCAAACCTCGGATAATACTGTTACCGCGACAATCTCCGACCCGGGAATGTCCAGCCCCACCGGTATAGCCATCACTCCGAACGGAGATTATGTATATGTTACAAATAACGACAATCCCGGCACGGTTACGGTTATCCGAACTTCAGATAATGCCGTTACCGACACACCCACGGTGGGAGCTGACCCGTTTGGTGTGGCCATTACTCCGGATGGACTCCGCGCGTATGTTACAAATTCCGGTGAAGGCACCTTATCGGTTATCGACACCTCAGACAATAGCGTTACAACAATCACCCCCGACCCGGCGCTGAACAGTCCCCAAGGTGTAGCCATTACTCCGGACGGAGGTTATGTGTATGTTACAAACAATGACACCCCCGGCACGGTCTCCGTTATCCGGACCTCGGATAATACTGTTACCGATACACTCGCAGTCGGGGATGGCCCCCGGGGCATAGCCATCACCCCCCTGTTGGGCGGAAAGCATTATGCGTATGTGGCAAATTATAATGACAACACGGTCTCGGTTATCGATACCTCGGACATCATTATTTTCACGGCAATCTCCGACGGAACCGGTTTCAACGGCCCCTCCGGCGTAGCCATTACTCCGGATGGACTCCGCGCCTATGTTACAAATTACGATTACAACACGGTTTCGGTTATAAACACCTCAGACAATACCGTTACCGATACGATCTTGGTCGGTGATGGTCCCTGGTCTATAGCCATTACCCCGGTTCTGACGGATGGGAAAAGTTACGCGTATGTAACAAATTATAGTGACGATACGGTCTCGGTTATCGATACCTCGGACAATAGCGTTATAGCAGTCACTGACCCTGAGGAAACCCTGTCCGGACCCTGTGGCGTGGCCATCACTCCCCTTTTGGGCGGAAAATATTATGCGTATGTTACAAATTACGACAGTGCCGGCACAATCTCAATTATCGATACCTCCGACAAAACTGTTACCGATACAATCGCGGTCGGCAGTTACCCCTGGGATGTGGCCATTACCCCAATCCTGGCGGATGGAAAAAGTTACGCGTATGTTACGAATGCGGATGACAACACGGTCTCGGTTATCGACACCTCAACCTATGCCATTACGACACTCTCCGACCCGGAGCTGGATGAACCCCAAGGTGTGGCTATTACCCCGGACGGAAATTACGCGTATGTTATAAATTACGGCGACTACACGGTTGCGGTTATCCGGACCTCGGATAATACCGTTACGGATACAATCCTGGCCGGGAACGGTGCCGGCAGCGGCCCGAAAGGTATAACCATCACTCCGGACGGAAGTTACGCGTATGTTACAAATTCCAGCGACAACACGGTTTCGGTTATCCAAATCTCCGATAATACCGTTATCGACACAATCCTGGTCGGGGATGGCCCCTGGGGTGTAGCCATTACTCCGGATGGAAATTTTGCGTATGTTGCAAACAATGACAACAACACGGTCTCGGTTATCGGCGGAAGAGATATTTCTGATACCGGCGACAGCGGTTCCCTGCCGGTCGGCCCCCTGGCTGCCGGCATCTCCGCCCTGCTGGTTTGGCGAAAACGCCGGAAGCAGAGATAAGAATAAGCGCCGCGCCGATAGATTTAGAAATAAACCGGGCGCAAACTCCGTAAGATAGTTTTATTTTTCGAAGGCCTAAATATGCGAAGAATACTAAAAGAGTTCCGGGAGTTTGCCATGCGGGGCAACGTCCTTGACATGGCCATCGGTATTATCATCGGCAGCGCTTTCGGGAAAATAATCACCTCGCTGGTCAATGACATCTTGATGCCGCCCATTGGCGTTTTGCTGGGCAAAGCAGATTTTACAAACCTCTTTTTCAACCTTTCCCCCCAGCATTATCAACGCTTGGCAGACGCGAAATCAGCCGGAGCGGCAACCATCAACTACGGTCTCTTCCTGAACACCATCATTGATTTCATAATCGTTGCTTTTGTCATCTTCCTCTTAATCAGGCAAATCAACCGGTTCAAAAAGAAGGAGGAGCCGGTGGCAACGGCCACCAAAGAATGCCCCTACTGCCTTTCCGTGATACCAATCAAGGCAATCCGCTGCGGATTTTGCACTTCGGAACTAAAAACGGCACAAAATTAGTTATTATTTCGGGGGAAACATCACTTTTAAGAAGGAGGAACAACATATGGCTACCATTGACAATTTGAAGGCGGCTTTTGCCGGCGAAAGCCAGGCTAACCGCAAATATCTCGCGTTCGCCAAGAAAGCAGAATCGGATGGTTTCCCGGAGATTGCTAAACTTTTCCGGGCAGCAGCCGAAGCAGAGACAGTACATGCCCATGCTCACCTGCGGGTAATGGGCGGTATAGGCGCTACATTGAAAAATCTGGATGAAGCAATTGCCGGTGAAGGGCATGAGTTTCAGTTAATGTACCCGGAATTTATCGCGGAAGCGGAGAAAGAAGGCAACAATGCCGCTACGATTACATTCAAAAATGCGTCGGCGGTGGAGAAGATTCACCATGGGCTCTACACCGAAGCCAGCAACTCACTCAAGACCGGTAAAGATTTGCCGGCCCAGCCCATATTCGTCTGCGCGGTCTGCGGCAACACCGTGCTGGGCGCGGCTCAGGACAAATGCTCGGTCTGCGGTGCTCCGAAAAGCAAATTTTTAGAGATTAAATAAGGGCATTTGACGAAAGCGGATACCGGTGCTATCCTATTAATTAACGGGAGGCGTATATGAGAAGATTATTGGTAGTAGCTGTAGCGTGTTTGTTGATGGGTGGTTGCACAACCTGGGAGGGCTTGTCTCCTAATACCCAGACCGGAGCAGAAATAGGCGCCGTATCCGGCGGGATTCTGGGCGCCCTGCTTGATTCCAACCATCCCTGGAGAGGCGCCATTATCGGCGCCGCAGCCGGCGCCGCAGCCGGCGGATGGGTCGGCAGCACAACCGATAAGAAGACGGTTTCTGCCCCGGTCGTCAATTCTAATAACGCCGTTATCGACCAGGCCGCCAAGGAAGCGGCTAAACAGAACGCCACAGTTAAGTACTCGCGGACAACGGAAACAGGAATTAACGAAGAGGTTGTTGCCACGCCTCTGTCCCTGAAAGGAAATATCCGGACCGTAAACATTAAGTACTACCAGAACGGCAAACTGGTCTCTTCGGAAACCAGGGAAGTATCGATTGCTTGAGGATAACGCGCGGCATTAGCCGCAACATAAGGGAGGAATGGAGCATGAAAAGAACGAATGCGGTTGTTTTGCTTATCGCTGTTTTTGTGTTTTCGCTGCTGGCCGGATGCGCCACCACAACATCACGCACCGGTGAAGATTTGTCTTGGTGGGGCAAGTCCGGGGCGCAGAATGTGCCGGTAATGGATACGGATACCGCAAGAGATACGTCCAATCCAAGCGCCACTGCAGTAAAGGGCGGGTCCTGGTGGATTCCGGACCAATCAACCAAAGGCGCGGAAGATAATACCCAGTGGGGAAACAGAGGTTACGTCTACGTGGCCGAGGCCCCGCAACCGCCGGCTCCCAAACCGGTACCGGAAGTAGTGGCACCCAAGCCGGAAGTGCAGATTGTCGAGAAGCAGGTAATCGTGGAAAAGATAGTGGAAAAACCGGTTGACCGGATTGTCGAAAAGATTGTCGAGAAAAAGGTCTATGTAGATAAGATTGTGGAAAAATTGGTCTATGTTAATGTCCAGGATGTCTATTTTGCTTGCGACAGTTCGGAATTGACGCCTTTTACCAAGGGCATTCTGGATAACAACGCGGCCGCATTCAAGACATATCCGCAGTTAAAGGCGGTCCTGATTGGCTACGCTTCCCCGGAAGCCACCAGCGACTACAACCTTAAACTATCAGAACGCCGAGCGATGGCAGTTAAGGATTATCTGGTCGGGGCGGGCGTGCCGGAAGAGATTTTAACCGTGAAACCGATGGGCGAGATGGAAGCGATTAAATCCGCCTGGCCTTTTGCCCGGAAAGTTCATTTTGAAGTAATTTCCGAATAAAATAACCGAACGGAATAAGAGCCCTATTCAAAAAAAGTGAATAGGGCTCTTATCTTTTGTTCCAAATCACGCGGAGTCGCAAAGATAATCACAGGTTCCCCGCCTGAAGATGCGCGGCCGAGGTTGACCCCGTATTACAAGAAGAAGTAAAATCTTTTTAAGATAGCCATAAAAAGGGGGTTAGATATGGACAACAAAATAAGATTTTTGGTCTTTGTGGGTTTAGCGCTTTTTATCTTTGGGGCCGGAAGAACAACCGCCGGCGCGGATGGTTTTCTTTACATCACCAGCGTTCCGGAAAAAACAATCATTAAAATTGACGGGGAGAATCAGGGCGCGGCTCCAGTTTCGGTCTCTTTGCCGGCCGGCACCTATTTCGTGGAAGCCAGCCTTGCTTCTTACCAGACCGCGGGCCAGAAGGTAGCAATAAATGAGGGTGAAGTTACCCGGATTGAGCTCAAACTGGAAAAGTCAACTCTAAAAACTATTTTCGCACCGGTTTTCACGCCTGCTTCAACACCGGCAGGCAAAGGCAATATAACGGTTATGACCGACTGGACGCCGGCTGAAATCTACCTGGACGGAATAAAGCGGAAAGAAACACCGCCGGTAACCATTAAAGGCATCTCCGAAGGCACCCACGGGTTGATTCTGGTTAGTAAGGGTTACGCCATCTACCGGGAGGTAAAACTGAAGAATCAGGAAACCCTGGTCTTTCGGGAATCTTTCGAGAAGGCAAAATCCGGCGCTTACCAACCCTGGGTAGTGGAAACCAAAAAGACGCCGACCAAGGAAGAGATTGAACAGAAAAGGCAGGCCCTGCCCTCTACCGTCAAAATGAAACTGACCTCTACGGCGCAAAAAAAGGCGAGTAAGGATTCCTCCAACCTCTGGAACGAGGGCGAACTGGTTGTGGTTACCCTTCAATACCGGAAATCCGGGACCGAGACGTGGGAGAAGAAGGAACTCCAGATTAAGACCAAAGAGGAAGACGCATTTACCATCGGAAAGGGAACTTACGATGTGCAACTGATATTAACCCACTACAAGGTGGCTTCCGGCTTGCTGACCGTTCTGATTGAGTCCGAAAAGAAGAAGGACGGCGAAGTAAAGGAACAGTTTAAAAAAGAGTTCGCGGCCGACAAACTTTACACTTTTGATATCGTCTATGACGGCACCATCGC
>JAPLMK010000093.1 GCA_026387085.1 Candidatus Omnitrophota bacterium | reverse complement strand
CTTCAAAAGGGCGTCAATGATATGGTATCCGGTTGCCACAGGCCGGAAGACCGTTTCATCCCGAATGATAATCCGGAAGCCGTTACACGGTTCATCTTTAAATTTATTGTAAAAAGGCACAAAACTGAAGGGTTGAAAATAGACACCGGGTATACGGCGCTTATTTAACTCCTGGGCAATCTTTTCCGCATCCATCCAGGGCGCCCCGATAATTTTAAACGGAAGCGTATAACCCACCCCCACGCTTACGACAGACAGTTCCCCCAAAATACCCGTTACCGGATAAAACCAGGCGGAATCCATCTCCGGGATGTGAGGCGAAGTCGGTGTCCAGACCAGACCCGTATCCCGCCAGGACATGCTTCGCTTCCACCCTTCCATCAGCACCACTTCAAGGTCACAGTTAATCTGCATTTCTTTATTTAAATAACGGCCAACCTCTCCGATGGTCATTCCGTGCAGATAGGCAAGCGGACCGGCTCCGATGAAAGATTCAAATTCCGGATTCAGCGCCGGACCATCAATCAAAAGACCGTTAACCGGATTGGGCCGGTCCAGAATAATGACTGGTATCTGATTCTTAGCGGCTTCCTCCATACAATATTTGAGAGTGGTAATATAGGTATAAGAACGGGAACCGATATCCTGAATGTCAAAAAGCAGCACCTCAACATCCTTGAGCATTTGCCGGGTGGGCCTTTTTGTCTTTCCGTAAAGGCTGAAGACCGGTATCCCGGTCTTTTGGTCTGTTTCGTTTTCAACCTCACCCATCAGACCACCTCTGATTCCGTGTTCCGGAGCATAAAGAGCGACCAGCTTCACCCCCGGAATGCCGTAAATAAGGTCAATGGAAGAATTAAGGCGGCTATCCGTTCCGCTCCGGTTGGTAATCAAGCCCACCTTCTTGCCTTTTATTAAATCCAGCCTCTTTTCAACAAGAACCTCTACGCCCAATTTAACCGAAGGTTTATTGGGCATCTCCGAAGAAAACGTTCTACCAGGCAACATTAAGCACACCAGCCCGGCAAAAAACAGCCCAAATAATTTTTTCATTTTATGTACACTAATGGTTTTTTAAGAAAGGAAATTTTAGCGGACTGCTTAACTGCACCATGGTCCTTTCGCCTTTCAGCGCTTCCAGGGCAACTTTTGCTTTCAAGACCGCATCATTTGTCTACCGGTAGGCAGGCGGTTTTGGATTAAGCCAGTTAACCAGTTCTTTCCTGACGGCTGAGGCGAACCAGAAGTTACCGGCTGGGTTGTAGTGCCCAAATACCTGAGCTCCGGCTCTTCCGACGTAATATTGACTAAGGTAGTTGTCGATGGAGAGGTTGTGTATCCGATAATCTTCCGCAGCTTTCGCCAGACAGTCGACAAAAAGAACATTGTTGCGCTTAAGATAATTCAGGAATTCTTCGTCAAAGCGTTCATTCTTTTCAATAATCTTCTGTACCGACGGAACATTATAGCTTAGCAGCACCAACAATTTCCGATTCTGTTTCTGCGCCCACCGTCTAAAATTGTCAAGCAGGTACATGGTGGACCGCATCCCATACGCAAGATTCAGTTTGCGCGCATCGTCTATCCGCTGCGCCGGGTTTCTCAGGTTAAGCTTCATCCCAAAAACCTCGGCCAGTTTTTCAAGTTCTGCTACTTGTTCCGCCGCCACTTCGCCGCCTTCTCTCATCACGAAAAGGTTGACGACCGTGTCATTCTTGAACGTTTCATAATAATAGTCACGGTCAGTTAACTTCCGGAGGTCTTCCGCCTTTTTGCAGGAACCGGGCAATTCAACGAACTTGTTTTTATTGAGGTCGTAACGGAGATGCGCCCAAGGAAATCCATGTACGGGATAGGTGTCCCGGCCGATGCCACCCCGGGGAAGATCCCTGACTAGCCAGGCCACCCGGGGCCAGCGTGCCGCTTCAATGTTGCGCATGTGGTCATCGTCCCAGATGTTCAAAATGATGTACTCGGCGGCAAGGTTGGTTACTTCAACGCGCATTGCCCTCCGGTATGCCTGGTACACTCCGTGGCCGCCGACACCAAAATTCCGGATAGGCTCGCGGAAATGAGCCGCCAGAACTTCCTGCCAGGTTTCGCCGTCGCTGACCTGCGCACATTGCGTATAACTGTTGCCATAGGTGTTGATGCGGCACGGTTGGTCCGCATAATTGATCATCTTCCGGTTCCCGCTGCGCGGGTCATAGGTACCTGTTGTGACGGTATCGTCCATACCGTCCCGAAAAGCGTGATTTCTGTGAAGATACCCCAGTTCCGGGTCAAACTTGAGAATAGCCGGGTTCTTCTTATCAAGGATTTTTTCGATTTCAGCCGGATGGTATGCAGCGTTGTGTAAGAGTTTCTTGACATTCAACATTTATAATACTCCTCTATTTTTAGGTGGATAGTTTAACAGGTAACCCGAAAAAAGGAGCTAGGTCTCGGTAGAACGCAATATGACCCAAAGGTCCGGGGTGAAAAGCATCAGACATACGCAGCCAGAGTTTGTTTGGATTGGAAACGGGCGGACCGTCATGAAAAGCGTCCGCCTCCATCCAGGACTTGTAGTGATCAACCACCGGGATATTCAGCTCTTTGCCTAGGGCGACAATCTTCTTTGCCGCCTCTCCCTTATCAGAACCCGGCCACTCTTTTCCGCAAACTACCGCAGGTGTTGTCTGCGGCTGGTTGGTGGCAACAATAGGGTTTGGAGTTCGCAAGAGAACCTCGGCTTTCGTAGAAGATTGTATCCCTTGAACTATCTTTTTGAGAGGGCCCATATCGCCATCCCAGTAACAGATTATCACCAGGTCCGGATTAAACCTGATAACGTCTCTGTCCAATCTCATCAGACCTCCGGAGGCAATTTCTCCGCAACAGCCGGCATTTATCATTATCACCCTATTGGCTCCATACTTCTCAAACAGGGCTTCCTGCAAGAGGCCGACCCAGTTCAGGCATCCGCGGGTATGGAAGGTCAATTCCGTGTTGGAATCACCTAAGGTCACAATCGTTACCTGCTCTCCTTTTGCCAACTTGGACAACAGGCGTTCAACTCTTACTTGCTTCATCTCTTTTGTCTCCATTTGTGCCGGGATTGTATTTATGCCGGCCGTAAGAAAGCGTGCGCCCAGAATAAGAAAAAAAAAGAGATAAAAAGCACTGGTCCATCGCAGAGCTTTATTCACAAAACCCCCTTATTGTGTTATTAAAAATTACTTTAACCTTTGTTGTTTTTCCTGTGTGCTGTTATATAATTACATTTACCACCCGCGCGCTGACCACTTCTATGTCCCACAACGGTCTTCACCGTTTTCCGCCCGGAAATCAGGCGGAACTATCGAAAATCAGTCAAATACACCGGTTTAATCTTATTCCATAAGGGATTTCCCTAAGGCAGGAAAATCCTTGCGGAAAGGGTGGGATATCAGCGGTCTCACTTCACGACGTTCGACTCGGCCCCCCGCTGGTATTGCTCCTTAATCAGTCGCAACACCTTCCTTCTCTCCGCTCGAATCCCCACCTTCAGGTAAGCTTATCTGCGGAGAGGGTGGGATTCGAACCCACGAGCCCTTGCAGGCTACACGATTTCCAATCGTGCCCCTTCAACCACTCAGGCACCTCTCCAGTAACTATTAACAAGATGAGCGACCCGCACGGGTCACACTACAAAAAAAAGATAGATTCTTCGCTGCGCTCAGAATGACACATTCCCGCGGGAATGACAGACAATTTATATTAGTAGGTGTTACGGTGCAGAACGTCTTTTAAACTGCGCTTGGGCACGTGGAAATTACCATTTTCGTCAAGCCAGTATTTAACGGAACCGGCAAAATCCTCGACCTGGTTCTCCTGGTCCGGATAGCCCAGCGCCAATACCGAATCAATCCGGCAGTAATCCGGAATATTGAGAATTTTCACCAATTGGCCGCGGTCTACCGAGCCCAGCCAGCAGGAGGCAACACCCTCTTCCAGACCGGTCAAAATCATATTTTCAATAACTGCCCCGGCTTCAGAAATACCGCCTTGGCTCTTTTCCTGATTAAGAAGCAGAACGATATAAGCAACCGGCCTCTTCCCTTCCGGCGGGTTGCCGGCCGGCGTTACATAACCGGCCCACTGCAGGGTGGAAAAAACCGCCGCAATTAAATCCTGTTCGTCCACGATTAAAAATTCGCAGGGCTGAAGATTGGCGGCCGAAGGAGCCAAACGGCCGGCGTTTACCATCTTTTCCAGAATTGAACCGGGAACCGTCCTGGGTTGAAAAGAGCGAACGGTGCGTCGTTTCAGGATTGTTTCGTAAACAGTCATTTTCACCCCTCACCTTCATCCTCTCCCCGCCTGAGGCGGACTTGCAGCCCTGAGGGGAGAGGAGCAAAAATTTAGACTTTACGAAAAGCGCTCACAAATGAAGCGGCCAGGAGAGCTTTCAAAAAATCAAAAAAGATGAAGGGATAAACAGCCAAAACCAGCGTCCGCTGAAAGCCGGTATGCAGTATTGTTGCCAAGTGAGCCGCCCCGAAACAATAGAGGACCAAGATACCGGAAAAAAACGCGATCGCATGCCGGATAATATTCATCCGGGACCCGTTGTGTTCCAGTTTTCCGACCAGAAAAGCGGCCGGAATAAACCCGACCAGATACCCGGAAGTAGGGGTAACGGCAAAAGTTGCGAAAGAAATACTGCTCCAGCCGGAAAACCAGGGAATACCGCTTAAGCCGATGAGCAGGTAAAGGGCCTGGCTTAAACCGGCAAAAGAACCCTCCAGGAAAATACCGGCAAGCAGCACCCCTAAAACCTGGCCGGTAAGCGGAATCGGCGTAAATGGAAGCGGGATACGGATACCGGCCAGCAACCCGGTCACCACAGCCATCGCTATCGAAAGCAGAATCTTACGCGCCAGCAGGTTCTCTCTTTCCATCATTAACCGTTTAAAAGGCAAAATTTTGGTTTCCATTGTTCCTCCGCTAAATACACCCCCCCTCACCTTCATCCTCTCCCCAAAGGGGAGAGGAATTGGGAGCATGGCCCAAATAACACCGTATACAATGTTATTATAGCATAAGATGGGATGGTATAATAAAATTATGCGACTCAGGCATATGTGCTTCGCCCTGTTCGGGCTGATGCCTTTAATTCTTTTAGCCGGATGCAACCAGCCGCAACCGCTGGTAACCAAAGATTTCAAGGTCTATCTTTCCCGCCGGAACGACATACCTCTCGAAATAACTAACCTGATTAACCAGGCAAAAAAAGAAGTGTTAATAACTTCTTTTGAAGCCAACCTGCCCTGCGTATTCTCCGCCCTGAAAGCAGCCCAGGACCGGGGCGTGACGGTCAAGATACTGGTAGACGACAAAGCGTCCGAAACCGCCCCTGCCCTCCCCTTCAATTTTATCTATACCGACTCCAAACCATCTTCCCTGATGCATGTTAAGTTCGGCGTTATCGATGAAAAAAATTCCTGGTTGGGCTCCCTGAACCTGACTTTTAATTCTGCCTATCAAAGCGACAACGATTTAATCTTCTTCCACTCTCCGGAAATTGCCGGTTACCTGAGACGGGCTTTTAACTCTCTGGTGACCGGAAAAGAACCGCCTCCGCACTTTCAAGGCAACCCGGAGATACCGATTCAAATTTACCTGAATCCGGAATGCCGCCCCGTTATTTTGAAAGAACTAAAATCGGCGCAAAAAGAGATATTTTTCTCACATTACGTCTTCACTGATTCGGAAATCATCCAGGTTTTAAAAGAAAAAACCAGCCGGGGCATTAAAGTATCCGGCATCCTGGAACGGGACTGGACCGGAAATGATACGGCTTTCCGCCAACTAAACGCTTCCGGCGCAAGCGTGACCTGGGACAAAAACTATTATTTAAACCACTATAAACTGTTCCTGATTGACAACAAAAAAGTTATCACCGGCTCTTATAACCCCAGCGGCGCAGCCGGCCGAAACCAGGAAATTATTTCGGTGATAGACAGTCCGGAAGTTGCCCGCTTTTACAAGCGAAACCTGGCGCCGCAGTTTTGATTTTTTTACAAAACGCAGGTTATAATTAAACATTATGGATGAAAACCTTTTTTTACAGCCAAAAGAAGTAAACCAGGCATTGATTGCCATCGGAGAAAAAAAAGCGGCTTCTTCCCTTTCTGCCCTCTTTGTCTACGGAATCCTGGCCGGCATTTACATTGGATTTGGGGCGGCGGCAGCGACCGCGGTCTTAAGCGGCGGAACGCTTGACCCGGGATTTGGCAAGTTTCTCGCCGGCACCGTCTTCAGCGTGGGGTTGATGCTGGTTCTCATCCCCGGCGCGGAACTATTCACCGGCAATATCCTGATGGTAATAGGACTGCTCAGTAAAAAATACGGCATTTTAAAAATGCTGAGAAACTGGCTGGTGGTTTACCTGGGGAACTTTATCGGCGGATTGCTTCTGGCCTGCCTGGTATTTAATTCCGGCTTATTACAAACCAGCGATTTAACCAGCACCGCCGGAAATATCGCGGTTAAAATTGCCGAAAGTAAAATTTCCCTGACCTTCTTTCAGGGTTTCTGCCGGGGAATACTTTGTAATATGCTGGTTTGCCTGGCAATAATTATGTGTTTGACTTCAAAGACCGTAACCGGAAAAATATTCGGAATCTATTTTCCTATTATGTTATTCGTCGCTTCCGGATACGAACACTCCATCGCCAATATGTACTTCATTCCATCCGGACTTATGGCAAGCGGACAATTCTTTTCGCGTTTCTGGGAAATTTTCCGAAACCTCATCCCGGTAACCATCGGCAACATTGTCGGCGGATTAATGATCGTCCTGCTTCATCCCAAATCAGGCAGAGGCCTGGCGCGTATTTTTAAAGCGTAAAGCCACACCGACCAGCACGATCATCACCGGAACTTCCACCAGCGGACCGATTACCGCCGCAAAAGCAGCTCCGGAATTAATTCCGAAAACGGCTACCGCCACCGCTATCGCCAATTCAAAATTATTACTCGCAGCAGTGAACGCCAGCGTAGTGGTTTTGGCGTAACCGGCTTTAAATCGCCTGCCCATATAAAAACTAACCAGGAACATCACTACAAAATAAATCAATAACGGAATAGCAATTCTGACAACGTCCATCGGAATCTTCACGATATACTCACCCTTCAAACTGAACATCACCAGGATGGTGAAAAGAAGCGCAATCAGGGTAAGCGGGCTTATCCGGGGAATAAATTTAGTATGGTACCATTCCTTGCTCTTCACTCTGATTAGCACAAAACGGGTAATAAATCCGGCCAGAAACGGAATACCGAGATAAATAAAAACGCTCTTGGCAATTTGCCCGATGGTAATCTTCACGGCAATTCCTTGGAGGCCGAACAAAGGCGGTACTTTAGTAATAAAGACCCAGGCAAAGACAGAATAGAACAACACCTGAAAAATACTGTTAAACGCCACCAGTCCGGCCGCGTATTCGGTATCGCCTTGCGCCAGGTCGTTCCAGACAATTACCATGGCGATGCAACGGGCCAGCCCGATCATAATCAGTCCGACCATATACTCCGGGTATCCCCGCAGGAAAATAATCGCCAGGAAAAACATCAAGATTGGACCGATTACCCAGTTCTGCAGAAGGGAGAGCCCCAGTATTTTCCAGTTTTTAAAAACATCGCCGAGTTCTTCGTATTTGACCTTGGCCAACGGCGGATACATCATCAAAATCAGGCCGATGGCAATGGGAACATTGGTAGTACCGAAAGTAAAACGGTCCCAAAAACCAACGATGGACGGAACGAAATACCCCAGGCCGACCCCGGAGCCCAACGCCAGAAAAATCCACAAAGTCAGATAACGGTCCAAAAAAGACAATTTTTTTGTAATTGATTCTTTCATTGTTTGTTATCCCAATTTAAAGAATAATTTTCTTGATTTCAGCAACGGAAAGGCTGCGGCCGCTTGATTTGACCTTACCGTCAATTACCAGGGCCGGAGTCAGCATCACACCGTAGGAAATAATTTTGGCAATCTCGATAATCTTAAAAACTTCAACCGATAATCCTAATTCTTTTACGGCTGTTTCTACGTTAGCGGTCAGTTGTTTACATTTAGCGCAGCCCGAACCTAAAATTTCAATTCTCATTTTCCCTGCCCCTCACCTCACCTCTCCCCGCCTGAGGCGGACCTGCGGCCCCCGGGGAGAGGGAGCTTTTTCCCCTTTCGGGCGCAAATATCTTTACGATTAACACCAGACACCTTGCGGCAATCAAGAATTATGCGGCCGTCTTTGTTACCGCGTAATTCAAGATATTTCAAAATTGCGGCAACCGATTCGTTTTTAATAATTTCGGGAAGCCGGCAATTAGTCCAGATTCCACTCTTTTCGTCCTCTATCAGCCCGGCGTTCTTCAAGATGCTCAGATGACGGGAAACAGCCGGCTGGGAAATACCTAAAACTTCCTTAATTTCGCAGACGCAAAGCGGCCTTTTCTGCAGCATTTTAACGATTCGGAACCGATTCCGGTCACCCAGGGCCTTAAAAATTTTAGTTAATTCTTTCAGAGAATTGTTCATTTTAATATCAGGTTAAAGAAATAACCGGTAAAGATAATTCCAACACCGACAATACCGGCAAAAAGAAGAATCAGTTTCGTCTTCATTACCCGCCTCAAAATCATAAACTCCGGCAGAGACAACCCGGTAACCGCCATCATGAAGGCGAGCACTGTTCCCAGGCTGACGCCCTTTTCCGTCAAAGCGCTGACCAGCGGGATTATGCCGGCCGCATTGGAATAAAGCGGAATTCCGATAAGCGTTGCCAGCGGCACCGCGTACCATTTACCGGCTCCGGCGTATTTTACCAAGAAATTAGCCGGCACATAGCCGTGTATCCAGGCGCCCACTCCAATTCCAACCAGCACGTAAGGCCAAACTTTTTTCAAAATATCACCGGTATAACTTTTAGCGTACGCCATCCTTTCCGGCCACGATAATTTAGAGCCGAAATAAGAAACGCCTATCCTGCTTTGCAGAACAAACTCTTCGAGCAGATTTTCAACCTTCAGCGACCCGATAATAACCCCGGAGATAATAGCGATTAGCAAACCGCTTCCAATATAGATCAGGGCGATTTTCCAACCAAACATTCCTAAAAGCAGAATCAACGCCACCTCATTAATCATCGGGGACGCAACCAGGAAGGAAAAGGTAACCCCAAGCGGCACTCCGGCTTCCACAAACCCCAGGAAGAGCGGGATAGCGCTGCAGGTGCAAAACGGGGTGATGATACCCAACAAGGCAGCCAGAACATTACCGGTGTATTTGTTCTTACTCAGCAGAATCGACCGCACTCTCTCCGGCGGCAGAAAAGAACGGATGATTGAAACCGCAAAGATAATTGCCAGAAGAAGTAAAAATATTTTAACCGTATCAAAGATGAAAAAATTTACAGCCTCCCCGGCCAAAGTTCCGCGGGGAATACGAAAAACCTGAAAAGTAAACCAATCAGCCAGGATTTTTACCGGAAAAAAAATATTCATATTGTTTATATAACCGTATTGTTATCTGGTTATATTTTAAATCAAAAACAAATTATGGTCAAATAAGCATATTAAAATGATTTTGGATTCTCAATTACTGTCCGCGGAACATACGGGGCTGATGAAGATTTGTCATCCTGAGCCGGGGTTGCGAAGGATCTCGCTTTCAACAACGGGATTCTTCGCTACCGCTCAGAATGACATTCTTGACAAGATATTAAATAACCGTGTTCTTGAAGTGGGGCAGATAGGACCGGTTTTTGGCAAACATCTCCGCCACCATCTTCTTGATTTCCGCCAGAGAAAGAACGCTGGCCGTAAGCGGGTCATAGGCGATTGCCTGAAAGACCAGCCGGGCGTTTCCGGTCAAACAACCTTCCACCGCCATCTCTTCCACCGCCACGCTGATATTATTCAGGGCGGCCAACTGGGGCGGGAGAGCACCGACGTGTATGGCGTTAAAACCGCGCCGGTTGGCAACCACCGGCACTTCCACGCAGACATCATCCGGAAGATTGGTAATCAGCCCGGTGTTGGGCACGTTGCCGTTGAATTCAAACGGTTCTCCGCCCAGGCAGGCGTTAATGATACTGGCGGCATATTCGTGTCCTCTTTCCAGCGGAATTTTCTTTTGGGCCAGCCAATCATTCGCATCCTTCTTCCAGTTTTTTTCCTGACTTAAGTAATAATTTACAATATAAGCATACACGCCCGGATTCCAACCGGTGCCGTGATTACAATACTTTTCAAGCAAATCCGGCCGTTTCCGGAACCACCAACTATATTCAGAGTTATGCCCGCTGGACTCGGTAACATAATAGTCCAAGTGCCGGAACATCTCGTTGCGGACAATTTCTTCGTTATATATCTCTTTTTTCGCCATTGCCTTGCGGATGAGGGGATAGGCGTCCCGGCAATTCTTTTCGTACTTCAAGTACCAGGCCTGATGGTTGATGCCGGCGCAGACAAAGGTAATATCCTTCATCTCCGCGCCAATCCACTTAGCCAACATTTCAGCAGTCCCCTGAACGCTGTGGCAAAGACCGGTAACCTTGATGCTTGTTTTGCGCTGCATCGCCCGGCAGAGCATCGCCATCGGGTTGGTATAATTTAATAGAATCGCATCCGGGCAAAGTTTTTCCATATCCCGGCAGATAGAAAGCATTACCGGGATGGTCCGCAGGGCGCGGAAGATGCCCGAAGGCCCCCGGGTATCGCCGATATTGATATCCACCCCGTACTTCTTGGGTATTTCAATATCGTGGCGCCAGACATGAACATCCCCGGACAGAATAGTGCAGAGAACCGCATCCGCGCCTTTCAAGGCTTCTTTGCGGTCCATCGTTACCTTAATTTTAGCCGGATATTTGCCCAAATCTATAATTTTCTGAACCGCTTTACGCGCAAACTCAAGCCGTTCCTTATCAATATCCATCAGAACAATGGTGGCGTCCTTCAAGCCGGAAAAGGTTAAAACATCCTTAACCAAACTACGGGTAAAACCAAAACTGCCGGCTCCAATGAAAGTAATCCGCGCCATTTAATCTCCTCTTTTGTTGTCGTTCTTCGCAACCGCGGCTCAGGATGACAGATAATATGTCATTCCCGCGGATAGTAGGCGGGAATCCATGCGCTTCAAGTGCTGTCATCCCCGATCTAAACATTCGGGGATGACAGCATTTTTAATCCACGGCTCAGGATGACAAATTATTTACGGCTCAAAATGACACTTAAAATTGAAAATTTATCGCCTTCAGCAGTTCGTGGGCGATTATCAGGTGGCCGGTTGCGTTGGGGTGAATCGGTTCCGGGCAAAAAGTGTCAGCCGGCCGGTATTTTAACTGTTTCTGAAAAATATCGTGTGTTTTGATTAATAACGCATCAAATTCTCCGGACAACCGTCGCACAACTTTAATATAATCCGGTATTATTTTTAAAACCCAGGAACGATAACTACCGCTTTGAAGGTCCCGGCTGATATAAAACGGTTCCAATAAAATTAATTTTGCTTTTGTCTCCTGCTTAGTCCGCCTTAAAATCGCCCGGTATAATTTTTCGTATTTATCCGGAGATATCGGATTCGATAAATCCCTCAGGTCGTTGATTCCAATCATGACGGAAACCCAGTCGGGTTTCAGAATAATCAAGTCATCGTGCCACCGGACATTAAGTCCTTCCACCGTATCGCCGCTTATCCCCCGGTTAAAATAGGTAAATGATTTTTCCGGATACCGGGCGGTCAATAAATCAATTGCCATCTTCACATACCCGTTTCCGTAAGGAAAAAACTGGTCCCGCCTCCAGGCATCGGTAATGCTGTCGCCGATAAAAACGATTGTTTCGCCATTTTTAAAAAGAAGATTCTTTTCCATTCTGCCCTTTCTCCGTTTGCGCGGCAACCCTACACCACAAAAAGCCAACCAAGAATGGCGATTACAAAACTGCGGTCTTCTGGGGAATATGTCTAACCTGGATAGTAAGCCGCTTATTACCGGATTCGGTGGAAATAAACACGGAATCTCCGGAACGGAGATTTCCCGATAGTAACTCTTCGGAAAGACGGTCCTCAATATATTTGGTGATAACCCTTTTTAGCGGCCGGGCGCCCAGTTGAGCGTTAAAACCCTCTTTTTCCAAGAAACGGTATGCCTTTTCATCCAGGACAACCAGCAGATTTTCTTCTTTAAGCCGCTCCAAAACTTTATTGACTTCAAGGCGCACGATAGCAAAAGCGTCCGGGACGGAAAGGGTTCTAAAAACCACGATTTCATCGATCCGGTTTAAAAATTCGGGACGAAAAACCTTTTCCGCTTCCGTCTTCAAGAGCGTCTGCATTTCCTGGTATTCCATCGACCCTTCCTCCGGTGACACAAAGCCGAGGCCGGCGCCGGTTTTCAGCCCCCGGGTTCCCAAGTTAGAAGTTAAAATTATAACCGTATTGCGGAAATCCACGCGACGGCCGAAACTATCCGTCAGATGCCCTTCTTCCAAGACCTGCAGTAACAGATTATGCACATCCGGATGGGCCTTTTCAAACTCATCCAGCAGAATCACCGAATAAGGCTGGCGCCTGATTCTTTCCGTTAGCTGCCCCCCTTCTTCGTAGCCGACGTAACCGGGCGGCGCGCCGATTAAACGGGAGATGGAAAACCGCTCCATATATTCGCTCATGTCAATCTGAACCAGCGCATCCCGGTCCCCGAAAAGAAATTTAACCAGAACCTTCGCCAGATAGGTCTTCCCAACTCCGGTCGGCCCCAAAAAAAGGAATGAGCCGATCGGCCGATTCCGGTCCTTTATGCCGGCGCGGCTGCGCCGGATAGCCCGGGAAACGGTCTCAACCGCCTCTTTCTGACCGATTACGCAACGGCCGAGTTCCGCTTCCATCCGCAACAGATGCTGTCCCTCATCTTCGGAAAATTGCTGGACAGCGATACCGGTCCAGAGACTAACCATCTCCGCAATCTCCTGTCCGGTTACCATGCCCCGGGTTGCAGGAATACCTTGGCGCCACTTATCTTTCAGTTCCCGGAAATGAAGCTGGGCTATCCGCTCCTTGTCCCGCAAGCGGATAGCGTTTTCATAATCCAGGTCATGTATCGCTTTTTCCCGACTCTCCGAAATATCCTGCAACTCCGTTTCTAAAATCTTTAATTTGACGGGAAGTTTTCCGTTGCGCAGGCGCACGCAGGCACAGGCCTCATCCAAAACATCAATCGCCTTATCCGGCAAAAATCTTCCGGTGATATAGCGATCGGAAAGGCGGACCGCGGACCAGATAGCCTCATCGCTAATTTCCACTCCGTGATGCTCCTGGTATTTGGGCCGCAATCCTTTCAGAATCTCAATCGTCTCCAACGGGCTGGGCGGGGCGACAAAAACAGGTTGGAACCTCCGCTCCAGGGCCGCGTCTTTTTCAATATGTTTACGGTATTCGACCAGGGTAGTGGCGCCGATGCACTGAAACTCACCAGAAACCAAAGCGGGTTTCAGGACATGGGACGCATCCATCGCGCCCTCCGCTCCTCCGGCGCCGATCAGGGCGTGTAATTCATCAATGAAAACAATTGATTTGCTTTCCGCAACTTCTTCCAGCACCGCTTTCAGGCGCTGTTCAAACTCACCCCGGTATTTGGTGCCGGCTACCAGCGCCGTCAAATCCAGCATTACCACCGGTCGGTTTTCCAGAATTTCCGGTACCGAGCCGGACGCCAGCGCCTGGACAAAACCTTCGACGATGGCCGTTTTTCCGACACCGGCTTCACCGATGAGCACCGGATTATTCTTCCGGCGCCGGCAAAGAATCTGGAACAAACGTTCAATCTCGGGCTGGCGACCGATTACCGGGTCCAGCTTACGTTCCCGGGCAAGTTTAGTCAGATCCCGGCCAAAAGATTTCAGAGCGGAACTCTTCTTCCTGGCTCCGGCTTCCTTTTGCTCCGAATAGGACGACAATTCGGAGATTGCCCGCCGAGCACGTTCCACGGAAAGGCCGAGACGCAGAAGCAATTGGCTCGCCGAACTTTCCCCTTCCCGCAAAATTCCCAAGAGAATGTGCTCGGTGCCGATATAAGTAGAGGCAGATTGGCGCGCTTCCTCCACGCCTAATTCCAGGGCCCGCTTGGCATTGTAATTAAGCGGCAGCGACCCCTGGAACCGAACCGTTGGAACAGCAGGAATACACTTCTCCACTTCAAGCAGAATGTAGCCCAGTTCATAACCGAGATTGATTAAAGCAGCCGCGGCTATCCCCTGGCCTTCACGCAGAAGAGCCAGCAGTAGGTGTTCGCTGCCAATAGCGTCCTGGCCGAACTGTATCGCTTCGTCCCGCGCTAAATCCAGCATCCGGCGTACCTGATTGGTAAAACGGTCAAATCCAGCCATAGTTTTCCTCAAAATACAGAATAATATTACCAAAAATGAGGCAGGATGTCAAAAAATAGTAAGAAAAATCCGAAAATGTTATAATATTAACAACCTAATTAATCAAAGCCCGCCTTCGCAAGGCAGGCAAAGGGAGGACTAAATGTATTTTACCGGATTTGCCGATGAAGCGGCCGAAACTATTGACGGCCAGATTAAAGTAACCAAGGAACTGGGCTGGAAATTCATCGAGTCCCGCGCGGTTGACGGCGTAAACCTCACTTCCGTCACCGAAGAGAAGTTTTCGGAAGTTTGCGATAAACTCCAAGCCGCCGGCATCAGCGTCAACTGTTTCGGCAGCGGCGTAGCCAACTGGTCCCAGAAGATGACCGAACCACCGGACACCAGTTACGCGGAGATGAAACGAGCCATTCCCAGGATGAAGCGGCTGAACACAAAAATGATCCGGATTATGAGTTTCGCCATCCCGCCGGAAGTGCTGGACCGGGACTGGTCCGCGGAAGCGATTAAAAGAATCAAGGTAATCACCAAGATGGCCGAAGACAACGGCATCATCTGCGTCCACGAAAACTGCTCGGGCTGGGGGGCTCTCTCCTACGAACACACCCTGCGGCTTCTGGATGGGGTCAACTCCCCTGCCCTGAAACTGGTTTTCGATACCGGAAACGCGGTTTTCCACAATGACGTCCGCGGTGTAAAACCGTACCGAAAACAGAACTCCCTCGAATTTTACCGGGCCGTTCGGGAACACATTACTTACGTTCACATCAAAGACGGCTACATGGATGGAGACAAGGAAATGTATACTTTCCTCGGTGAAGGAAATGGATACGTAAAAGAAATTTTAACCGACCTTTTAAAAACCGGCTACGACGGCGGTTTTTCGATCGAACCGCACATGGCGGTAGTTTTCCATGATAACAGCGTCAAGTCGGAAGCAGACACACGCTACCACAATTATGTAGAATACGGCCGGCGGCTGGAACGAATGATAGCGGAAATTAAAAGCAACGCCCGATAAGCCCGGCAAGGACAATTTTAGAATTTTAAAGGATAATAATAACTGATGGCGAAGAAAGATTATTATGAAGTTTTAGGCGTTAAGAAAGACGCCAGCAACGACAACATTAAGGAAGCCTACCGGAAACTGGCGCTCCAGTTTCACCCCGACCGCAATCCCGGCAATAAGGAAGCCGAGGGAAAGTTCCGGGAGGCAACTGAATCTTACGAGGTCTTAAGCGATTCCCAGAAACGCGCTACTTACGACCAGTTCGGTTTCCCGGGAATTGAAAACAGCGGCTTCAACCCAACCGACGATTGGAGCCGGGTCCAGCAGGACTTTGGCGACATTTTCGGCCGGGGCTCCATTGACGACCTCTTCAGTTTTTTCCGCGGAACATCCGGAAGCGGTTCCAGACAGCGCGGGCAGGTTTTCCGCGGAGAAGACATCGAGGCCTCAGTCCGCATCCCGCTGAAAGAAGCAGCAGAAGGGGTCAAAAAAGAGGTGTCACTGACACGGCTGACCACTTGCCAGCCCTGCAACGGAACCGGCGCGTCAGCCGGTACCGGCAAACGACCCTGCCCCCAGTGCGACGGTGACGGACAGATCAGGCATAACCAGGGTTTCTTTTCTATCAGCCAGGCCTGTCCGAGATGCGGCGGCGAAGGAGAAGTTATTGAAAAACCCTGCCGCAACTGCAGCGGGAAGAAACGGGTGCGCGAAAAAGAACACCTCCAGGTAACGATTCCGGCCGGCATTGAAAACGGGTCCAAACTGCGCGTTCACGGCAAGGGTAACGTCGGTATTCAGGGAGGTCCGGCCGGCAACCTTTACCTCAATATCTTCGTCGATGAAGACCCATTGTTCCGGCGGGAGGGAAACAACCTTCATTACGAACAATTTGTCACCTTTACCGAGGCAGCGCTCGGAACCGAAAAGGAAGTGCCAACCCTTAAAGGGGATGTCCGGATGAAAATACCTTCCGGAACACAAACCAACACTGTTTTGCGCCTGCGCGGGAAAGGGATGCCGAATATTTCCGGTTATGGTCGGGGGGACCAGTTGGTAAGAATAACGATTGAAACTCCGGTAAATCTTGGAACGGAAGAACGCCGCCTGTTGGAAGATTTGGAAAAACGCGCTACCCGACGTTCTTACCCGAAGAGCAAAAAACAATAACTCTTTATTGTAAATTTCAAATTGCAAAATGAAAAGTGTAAAACGGAAAAACTTTGAAAAAATTTAACTTCTGCAATTTACATTTTACATTTTGAATTGTTACTAATCACTTTATATTTTCAGGAAGTTCCGCAAAATATTGATGCCCTCTTTGGTCAGAATTGACTCCGGATGAAACTGAACACCAAAGAGCGGTAAACCCTTTACCTGCAATCCCATAATCTCATTCTCTTCAGTCCAGGCGATAACCTTAAACGAATCCGGAAGCGTTTCCTTTTCCACCAGTAAAGAGTGGTAGCGGGTCGCTTCAAAAGGATTAGGGATTCCGGTAAAAATTCCGGAACCGTCGTGAAAAATTAATGAAGTTTTGCCGTGCATCAACCGCTTGGCTCCGACAATCTTACCGCCGTATGCGTATCCCAGCGCCTGATGACCAAGACAAACACCCAGAATCGGAATTTTTCCCGCTAATTCCTTAATCAGGGTGACCGAAATACCGGCATTTTCCGGCCGGCCCGGGCCCGGCGAAACTACTATCCGCTCCGGCGCCATCAGCAGAACACCGCTAATCGTAATCCGGTCATTACGAACAACCCGGACCTCGGCGCCCAGTTCCGAAAGCTCCTGAAAAATATTGTAGGTAAAGGAATCGTAGTTATCGATTAATAAAACCATAAATATTTGTCATTCTGAGGCGAAGCTGAAGAATCCCGTTTTAAAAAAGAGATCCTTCGCAACTACAGCTCAGGATGACACATTAATTTTTAAATCAAGATAACAGTTTGATTTACAACAGCCCCGATGATGCCAGGCGGAGCGCCTCCAAAAACGCCTGGCCTTTATTCAGCGTTTCGTCGTATTCTTTAGACGGAACCGAATCAGCCACAATACCCGCGCCCACCTGAAGATAGGCCTTGCCGTCTTCAATCCAGACCGTCCGGATGGTAATGCAGGTATCAAGGTTTCCGGAAAAATCAAAATAACCGACCGCTCCGGCATAAGGGCCGCGCTTAATTGGTTCCAATTCTTCAATTATTTCCATCGCCCGGATTTTAGGAGCGCCGGAAACGGTACCGGCCGGAAATGCGGCGGAAAAGAGATCAAAATCATCCTTATTCGGCAATAAATCTCCGGTGATATTGCTCACCAGGTGCATTACGTGGGAATACTTTTCCACCGCCATCAATTCGGTTACATTAATCGTTCCGGGCCGGCAAACCCGGCCTAAATCATTGCGGCCCAAATCAACCAGCATAATGTGTTCCGCCTTCTCCTTCTCGTCTTTTTTTAAATCATCTTCCAATTCCCGGTCTTCCGATTCATTCCGGCCCCGCGGCCTGGTTCCGGCAATCGGCCGCAAAGTGGCCTTACCTTCTTCCAGGCGCACCATCACCTCCGGAGACGAACCAACCAGGATGGTCTTGTCAAAATTAAAATAGTAAAGATACGGAGAAGGATTAATAGCGCGGATGGCGCGATAAAGGTCGAAGGGGTCAGGCCCGGACTCCGGATAATCAATGCACAGACGCTGGGAGAGAACAACCTGGATCACGTCCCCTTTCCGGATATATTCTTTTGCCTTGAGAACCGCGCCTTCAAATTCCGGACGACTAAAGTTACTCTGAAACTGAACCGCGCCTGCGGGCGGCCCGGAACGGGTCGCGCTGCGTCTTGGCGGCTCGGAAAGGGTCGCGCTGCGTAAACGCTCAATTATCTCCGCTATCCGCCTTTTAGCGGCCTCATACGCTCTCTCGGAACCTTCTTCAGGACGGGCGTGAGTTATAATTTTGAGCCGATGGCGGAAATGGTCAAAAGCCAGAATAGTATCGGCCAGAAATAACTGCATATCCGGCAATTTTTGGTCATCTTCCTTAATGTCCGGTAATTTCTCAAAAAACCGGACAACATCATAGGAAAAATAACCGACCAGTCCGCCGGAAAAACGAGGAAGCGTCGGGTCGGCCGCCACCTTAAATCCGGAAAGATACTTTCGCAAAAAAGGAAACGGGCTTTCTTCTTTTACTTTTTTTACGCCTCCGGATTCAATTTCAATCCGATTCCCTTTAGTCCGGATAATCGCGCTTGGGTCGGTCCCCAGAAATGAATAACGGCCGAAACGTTCTCCGCCCTCAGCGCTTTCCAGCAGAAAACCGGGTTTAGTTCCAACCACCTTAAGGTAGGCGGAAACCGGCGTCTCCATGTCGGCTAAAATTTCGCAGGAAATCGGAATAAAATTAGCTTCCTGCGCCAGCCGGTCAAACTCCGTAAAAGATGGGTATGTTTCCATAAAACAAATCGGACGCAGGTATCCGCCAACTACAGGATAAATGCTATTTAATTGCAAAATGCAGATTGCAGATTGTAAATTTCAGAATGAATAGATAGAAAATCAATAATTTTACATTTTGCACTTTGCATTTTGAAATCTGCAATAAATACCTGGTCCTGCCAGTACGCTTCTCTTCAACCAATCTTTCGGTCAATATGCCGGAGCCACTTTTTATCGTCTTTCTCCGGAAAATCGTTGCGGAAATGCGCGCCCCGGCTTTCAGTCCGCTCCAGGGCGCTCTGCGCGATCAAACCGGCAAGCAAAAGAAGGTTCTGCATCTCCCAGCCCGAGGGATCAAAGAAACGGGCAGAAAGAGCATAACTTTGCCATTCTTTTAATTTCTCCAGCGTAAATTCCAAATCGTTACCGTCCCGCTCGATGCCGCAATGACGCCAGGCTAACGCATTCAGTGACCGCTTCAGGTCGGACACGTCCAAATGGAAATCTTTCCAGCGTCGGGTAAACTGAATACGGCCCCGGAAAATATGCTTCCCGGCAGCAGCGGCCGCAACCCCTGTACGTTCGCCAAAAACCAGGCACTCCAGGAGCGAATTACTACCCAAACGGTTGGCGCCGTGAACACCGGTGCAGGCCACCTCTCCGCAGGCAAAAAGATTTTCTAAATTCGCGGCGCCGTTAATGTCGGTTTTGACTCCGCCCATCATGTAATGGGCGGCCGGACGGACCGGAATAAGGTCGCGGGCCGGATCTATCCGAAAACGCTGAACCATGGCATAAATGGAGGGAAACCGCTTCTTGAAGTTGGCGCCGATGGAACGGCAGTCCAGATAAACGTTCCGGGCGGCCTGACGTTTCATCTGGTCCAAAATCGCCCGGGAAACCACGTCACGGGAAGCAAGTTCCGCGTCCGGATGGTAGGAACGCATAAAATGTTCCTGCCGGTCGTTGACCAGAATCGCGCCTTCGCCCCGCACCGCTTCGGAAATCAAAAAGCGCGGGGCGCCGGCCACGTAAAAAACGGTCGGGTGAAATTGCACAAACTCCAGATCCCGCAGAGTTGCCCCGCTGCGATAGGCCGCCGCCATTCCGTCGCCGGTAGAGATGGTGGGATTAGTCGTCTCCTGAAACAATTGGCCGAGACCGCCGGTCGCCAGAACCACGCTGGCCGCCCGGACAAACAAGGGAATCTTTTTTTCTCCTTCAAAAAAAAGACCGCCGATGACGGAATTACCCGAAGTAATCAGGTCAACCAAAAAGTACTTTTCCCTGATTTCAATCCGGCGATTTTGGAGAACAAGAGGCGAGAGAGTTCGGATTACTTCCGCGCCGCTGCGGTCGCCGGAAGCATAAATAATACGCGGTAAGGAATGTCCGCCTTCCCGGGTAAAGGCAAGTCCGGAACCATCCCGGGTGAAGATTGCGCCGGAAGAAAGCATGGCCCTGATTCTTTCCGGGCCTTCCCGGACCAGCACTTTAACAGCTTCGGGGTCCGCCAATCCGGAACCGGAATGGAGCGTATCCTGAAGATGGTTTTCCGGAGAATCATTTTTGGAAAGGGCAACGGCGATTCCGCCCTGAGCCAAGTCGGAGGCCGTATCCAAAAAACCGCTTTTTGCCGCCAGCATAACGCGCCGACCGGCCCGGGCCGCGCTCAAACTGGCAGAAAGACCGGCCGCGCCGCTGCCGACAACCAATACTTCTGTATCCTCCTCCAAAACAGTCTGCGAATCAAAATCAACCAGACGGGGCAGGACCATTTTATTGGACGTCAAAATTCAGAATATTTTTGCCTGCTTCCTTTGGTTTTGAAATCCAGGCTGCGTGACTATCCAGGAAAAGAAAGTTGGTACCTTGGCTGTGCCGGTTAGAGCAAATGTCGTAATAAAAACCAGAATCTCCATCATTACCCTGAAATACTCCAGAAACCATGCTCCGGTCAAAAATCAACGGAAAAGTTGACGGATGGCCCACTATGGAAAGTTTCTGGCCGATCACGTTGCTGTTTATAGCATAACCACCATCCGTGCCGCTCTTCTTCTCGCTGGGACAATCAAAACTACGCCCATCCGGAACATACGGGTCGAGATCCACCGCAATTTCGCGGCCTAAAAAACCTTCGTTATTATCCTGAAGATACATCGTTATAGCCAGCCCCAACTGTTTTAAATTATTAAGACAAGTGGTACGCCTGGAGCTTTCCCGCGCCCGAGAGAGCGCCGGCAAAAGCATGGCCGCCAAAATGGCAATAATGGCAATAACAACCAACAATTCAATCAGTGTAAAACCTCTTTTCTTCATTGTGATTCACCCCCTTTCCTTGTTCTTGACAAGCGAAACACCTGTACTGCAATACGTGCGATAAATCGCACCGCTACAATACATAAAATTCACCCGACGTATTATTGCATGCAGTATGTAGCGGTCGGATTCATCCGACAATAATTCTACTCTATTTTATCGTTAAATAAAGCAAATGTCAAAGTTTTTTTTGGAAATTGTTCAAAAAAACGGAAAGGATTGCGCAACGGCTTACCCGCCGGTTTAAAATCTCCCTTAAACTTACCGCGCATATCCCGGCGGGCCAGGAACCGGTTTGACAGTTAACGTTAAGCCCGACGCCCAAAACCGCTTTATCCTGTTTCACTTCCAGTATAATTCCGGCCAACTTTTTCTCTTGAAAATAGATGTCATTGGGAAGTTTAAGCCTGGTCTCCAAGCCCAGTTCCGACTGTAAGGCGGATTGAAGCGCCCTGGCGGCGGAAAGTGTAATACTGTTGGAGCGCTGGAAGGAAACCGGAAACAAAAGAAGGGAAAAACACAAACTACCCGCGGGGGAATACCAGATTCTGCCTTGCCGGCCCCGGCCCATCGTCTGAAAACCGGCAATAACCAGCGAACCGGAAGGACTGCCTTGTGAAATTAATTCCCAGGCCTTATCCTGCGTGGAGGGAAGTTCGGAAAAGAAGCGGATATTTCCCTTTTTTTTGAACCGCACTATATGTTGGTGTTATTCCCACGAATAGTAATCGGGAATGACAGAGTTGTGTTAATAAAGCAATAGAAAGACTGTGTTAGCAATCAGGGCAACAGCAACTGAAGCCGCTCCGGCTAATCCCATGCCGCAACCATAACCGGCCAAAAGGAGCGGGGTCATGCTCCGCCATTCTTTAACGCCGATACGCCGGGCAAAAAAGAATTTACCTAACAGGGCGCCGAAGAACATCGGAAAAGCCATGTGCGGCAACATCGGGATTCCGCCGACTATTCCATAGAAAAATGCAATCGGTACTTTAAGGAGCATCATGATTCCGGCTGTAACCAGGCCTCCGGCCGCGCTCCAGCCGATTACCGCGCCCTTGATTGAATCCAACAGCCAGGTGGCGCCGCCCGCAACGGTAGAAGAAACCCAGAGCGCCCGCGGAATAGCCATCATCGGCCATATCCGTTGCACGAAAGGATACGTGGAAGAAGGAATCGGACCCATCTTCCAAATAACCGACCAGAAGAGAAAACTACAGAAGAGCATTATCCCTAAAGCCATGAATTCCGTCTTATACCAGTCCGTGAAGCGCACCTTTAACAACTCCATCTGCTTGAAGCCCTGGGTCATGGCGCCGTGATTAAAGTAGGGCAAAGGCATATACCAGATATCGGCGCCCTTGTAACCGGAAAGAATATAGGTTCCTTCCGTCAAATAAGGAAAGGAAATTCCGGTGGCAACTCCGGTTATGCCGAACATCCGGGCGGAAATATACGTGAGCACCGGCGTCAGGATAAAGCCGAACAGCAAGATTAGTAACAACGGGAAGTGAGGAACCAAAAAATGACAGAGCCCTACGTAGGCCAGGGTGGAAAGAGCCCAGATTCCCAGCATAACCGCCAGCGAAGAATCACCCCGGTTCTCCGGTAATTTAACTGCGGTCTTAATCTTCTTTTCTTTCCGGCGCATCTTGAACGTAACCGAGATAATACTCAGAATTAAAACCGCGATGCCCAGGCCGATTCCAACGCTTATCCAGAAATCAATCGTGGTGGAAGTATAGGCCGGAATAGCGCCCATTCCCGGCTGCCAGGTCTTTAAAAAAGTCGTATGTTTGTATAAAATCGGGTTAGCAATCGTCTGTGCCCCGATGGAACCGACAAAGGTACCCAGCACCACCCAGAAAGGCAGGACAAAACCGATAAAAATATTGCCCAGGTCGGTCATAAAACCCAAAACTGAAGCCGGAAAGATGGAACCGATCTGGCTGGTAAAATCAACAAAAGGAATCGGGATAAGCGTAAACGGCTTGGCCATTACCAGCCCGGTAAAAGTAGGAATTAAAACATAAAAAGCGCCGTAAATTATACCGATCATGCCGCCGGTCACAAAGATGCGCCAGCGGTTGGTATCTTTTTTGGCAGAAAGATCGGTCAACGCCCACACCCCTTCCGCCGCCACCGGAGCCATCGGGAATTCCAACCGTTCAAAATCGCTGGTTACCCGGAAAAAATAATATCCGAGCGTAAAAGCATTCACCCGGCTCAATATCTGGGTTGCCAGGAGAATCAGTATCGGCATCAGCCAGACTTTGCTTAAAAACGTACGCTGGATAAGCGCCGCGCTGCCCGCCGGCGGAACAGCCCAGAGCGGAATCTGGCTGGACAGCCCAAAGGCCTTGGCGTACGGCGACTGCACAAAATACTGTTCCCAAACTAAAGAACTGAAGGCGCCGCCGTTCATGATACCGGCTGTGCCCACCATCATCAGGGAATTGGCCACAATAAAGATGAGGTAAATCTCCTGACGCCGCAACTGAATAAAAGATTTTTTGGCTACTTCAACAAAAAGGATGAGCGTTACCCATTGAGCGGCGGCTCCCAGGCAAGTTCCGGCGATTAAACCCATATAAATGCCGGCCGGAAGCATAATAAACCCGACAAAAAGAGCCGCGAGCAGAGTTTTGATATTAAAACCGCTTTCAAAACCGTCCAGTTGCGGAGATATATTTTCTTTTTTATCCATAAACGATTACCCCTTCTTCAGTTCTTTTTCACCTTCCTGCCGGTACCCCTGTTTAATCTCCTTGTTTATGGTCCGCCAGACTAAAAATTGCTTCCGGATACTGTCCAGAAATCTCCGGTTTAACCGCTGCCAGTCACTCCCCTCCCCGCTTTCCCGTTCCAAGCGGACTTCTATTCCGTAAAATCCAAACTCCCCTACCGGAAACGCCGAAAGTTTAAACTGCTGGCTCACGCCCAGGTCAAACGGCGAGAGATAGACGCGGCAGGAAGCCGCGTAGGACTTTCCTTTGGGACCGGTTTCCTCAAACAATCTATTGTCGGCGGTATAAAAAGAACCGACCGCCTCAATGGAATAAGATGAAAAATAATTACGCAAAAAGGTCATCAAACCCAGAACTTCGCTTTCTCCGACCGTAAACGGAAAATCAAAAAACCAGATATCTCCGTCCGGCTTAGGCAAAACCCATCTTCGCGTAACATCCGGAACAGACATCTGTGAAGCCTTCCGAGCCGGAAAAATAGTAGAAAGGAAGACAACGGCCATAACAATAATAGTCGAACTGACAGCCGAAAGAGAGGAATAGTTAAGCGTCAGGCCTTTGAGCAGGCCGGCCGCCATCAGTACCTTGGTAACCACCTGGCCCAGCAGATAACCGGCTACCGCGCCCAGAACCGAATAGACGCAGGCCTCCGCAAAGAAAAGAGCGGCAATATGGCTGGGCGCTAAGCCCACGCTGCTGTAAATACCAATTTCCCGGATACGTTCATAAACCGCGCCCATCATCGTGTTGAGAACAATCAGGCTGGCAATCAAAATCGGGATAAAAAGATTACCGATTCCGGAAAAAGAAGTCAACTCCAGGGACGAATAGACCGAGGTCTTGCCGCCTATTCCGGCAAATATCGTCACTGCCAGCCGGGAAACAAAATCTTCAATCTCTTTCCGGGTTTCGTAACCGGGTTTAAATTTAACGGCAATTGACTGGACAGTGCCTCCGCGCTGGCGCAGGAAATTAAACGGCACGATGACCACGTTAGACGCTTCCTGGTGGGTGAATGTTTCAGTTTTTCCTCCCCCGGCCATCACCTTGGCAGTACGCTCCATCTTGAATTTTTGCATCGCCTGGCTGGGCATAACCGCAAAATTAACCGGTGTCAGCCGCTCGCCATCCAGGTCGCTGTAATCATCCAGTTTCGTATCCGAAACAATCCCCTCTCCGAAAATCGTTATTTCATCCCGGCCCGGCTCCGAAAGAGAAACGTTGAGATTCTTCGCCATCTTTTCCGAAATAATAGCCGCGTTTTCCGTATCATTTTCAAACCATTTTCCGGCCACCAGAAAGCGGTCAAAACCGGTAATCAGCGGTTCCTGAATGGTCACGCCCAGCAACCCCAATGCAAACGTCTCCTGTTTTCCGCACGCCACGCGAATAAAGGTCTTCTCTTCGAGGATCGGGTTCATCAGCCAGGAACGGGGCGCCACAACCGCTTTCTCGGAAAACTCATTCTTAATATATTCGTAACCCGGTTCTTCCATCGGAGACCAGGTGCGGTCCCGGATCATCAATCCTTCGTAAGCGGCCGGATTACTTTTGGACACCTGATTAAAACGAAGGAAACTCTTGATGGAAGTAAAGGAAATAACCGTAAAAGTCAACAGCACCAGCGTAATCGCCGTAAGAGTCGTGCGGAGTTTCCGCCGTTTCATGTTGGCGATTCCCAGATTAAAAGCCACCCCGGTGGCGGCAATGCGTCCCACGTCCGTTTCGTAGACCTTGGACCGTTCGCGCTTCAAGCGCTGCATCTGCTCTTCAAATTTACCGGCAACCAAAGAGATAACCAGGACGGACAGGGAAAGAATGATAAACGCCAGCAAAATAATCTCCGGACTGCTGCTCAGACGGAAACCGGGATGAACGAAACGCAACGCGGCATAAACAAATAAAAACATGGCAAAGATTCCGGCAATCTGTTTCCGAATATCGGTAAATCCGAAAAAGAGCCGCTCGCTGAAGAAAGCAAAAGGCAGCAGAATAACAAAATAGAAAATAAGCCCTTTGATGACATCATTGGTGGTGGCCCGCACATCCGGATAGGCCCGGGACTCCAGACCCACCGCCCGCCGGCTGTTAGTCAGGAACGAAAACCAGTTAAACTGGGCCATGTTTTCGGATGCGACGGAAAACCATTTCTTTGCCTCTTCGTGCAGGATCGTCAGCCGGTCGTTGGAAATACCGAATTGCTTAAAATTTAAAATTCGATATTCATTGAGGTTAATCATGTCCCGGCAGGCCCGGTAAGGCGTAAGCGTGAGCAGAGACGGATCGCTGGTTACATCGTAACCCACACCTTCGGAATTAGTTTTGGTTTTCCCATCAGGAGAATTTAAAAGCAGAATTCTTTTGCCCAGGGGGCCGGCTTCTCCGACAATCTTAATCACCATGCCCGGTTCAGAATAAACAACCGCCACCGGCTCCACCTCGGAAGACCAACTCCAAAAATTGGTTACCGCCTCCAGGTAGGAAAAACCGTAAGCAGGCGGAATAGAATTAGCGGAATTAAAAACACCCATCTTATCCAATCCGATTAAATACCTGGGGTCAACAAAATCATAGAGATTAGTGCTGATACAGTTAAAAAGAACCGTCGACCACTCTTTAACCGGTGAATCAAACTTGAAAATCATCGGGTAATTTTCCGCGCCGTTCACCCCCCGGTCCGGGGCCATCACAATCCGGCCGCTCTCCGGATTCAGATAAAAGGCCTCCAGCATCATTTGGGATTGGGGTGTAACCGGCCTTTGGCGTCAGTCAATTCTAAATATTCACCCCGGACTCCGTAAGCGCTCTTGCGGTTTTGATAAGAAACGGTGGGGGGAATCCTGGGGGCAACAATTGCGTTTGCTATCGGCTGGTTGGGAACAAAACCGGCCTTAGGGTCAAAAGAGACGATGCGGCCTTTCAAGGTGCGCATCGTATCTTTAAACTCAAGCACGCCCTCCGGGAAAAATTCGGAATCATTAAACGCCCGGTTCAACAGCTGGCGCAGTAATTCAACCTGTCCGGCCAACTTGGCGCTGTTCGTGCGGGCGGCAACATCCAACGGGGTATCAAAATAACGCCGGTTATCATAAACGGTTACAAAAGAGAGGGAAGGCAGTCCGGCCAAAAGAGAAAGGGAACCGTCGGTGCTGATACTCTCCGGCAGAAAAGCGGAAAAAGCCACGCCTTTTTCCGGACTGACGCCGTTAAGCAGTTTACCGGAAAAAGCAGCCGGAACATATTCCAGAAATTTCTTGGCAAAAGGCGCGAAATAACGCTGAGCGTATAAATTAGTGCTGAGCCCGTTAGAGTAGGTTGCCAGAAGGTCGGAGTGGCTGGAAAGTTCCAGCCCGACCAGAAGCCGGATGTTGATCGGCTCCAGGTCTTTGGTTAAAAAAGTTCTTTCTTTGCGGTAATGCCTGGTAACAAAATCACCCATGCCCCGCAGGGTCTGAAAATGACTGCCGGTAGCCAGAAAAAGAATAGTCCGCTTGGGAGGATTCTGGCTAAAGTAAGCCGCAAGATCAAGAAATCCGGCAATACTGCTGGCCTGGTCCGCGCCGGGCGCCAGCGAAGGAACAACTGAAATTGAATCGTAATAGGCGGAAAGACAGATAATGTCGTCTTTCAGTTTCGGGTCGGTGCCGCGAATGTATCCCAGAATATTTTCGGCCGGTGCCGCCTGCCAATTCTGCCGGCAGGAAAGCTTCGCCGGAACCGGTTTTACCATCTTGGTGTTTCGGGCGCGGCTCAGGCCGGAAAGCAAAATATCCGCATCTTGACGGGTGATATAAAACCGGGGTAAGTCCAACGGCATGCTCAAAAACTTCCGGCGGGCTTCAAAGAAAGTCGTATCATCCGGCGCAATAAAAATAACCGCCTGGGCACCGAGCAAGCCGGCGTCCAACCAGCGAAATCCACAGTTAAAATCCAAGAGAACAATCGCGCCCTTCAGGTCATTTCCCGAATAATTAACCAGGGAACCGTCTCCGCCGTAAACCAGGGTTCCGGTAATTCCTTCCGGCGGCACGGTAGAGGTGCGCACGTGATTCGGCCAGAGCGCCGAGATTTTTACCTTCTTCCCCTGACACTCCAGAACAGAGGACTCTTCCACCGGCACGGTTACCAGATAACCTTCCCTCTTAATTTGCTGCAGGCCGAGCGACCGGAAACGCGCCTCAATATAATCGGCGGCCGCCTTATTTCCCGGATAACCGGGTACCCGCGAAGACAGGGAAGAAAAATAAGCAACATCTTCCGAAACCGATGATTGCGCGGCTCCGGAAGAGAAAAGAAGAAAACCAAAAAACAGAAAAATGGCCGGAATTCTTTTGAAAATATTCATAAGGATTGTCAGTGTTTATTTTCGGATTTCTTTCCAGGCGCGACGGCTGGTCGGGTCCAGGTTCACTTCCCGGATAAACTCCTTATCCGCTTCCGCCGGCTTGTTTTCTTTGCGATAAATCAGACCCAAAAAATAATGAGCGTCGGGATAATACGAATCAAGTTTTATCACGCGCCCGAAATTCTCTTTTGCCCGAAGATAGTCCCCGCTAAAATAATAACTCAAACCTAAATTAAAGTAAAGATTAGCACATGACGGCAATTGTGTCAAACCGATTTCCGTAATCTTCCTCGCCTCCAACCATTGGCCCTGCAAGAGATAATAAGCCGAAATCTTTTCGTAAGGAGACCGCTGTTTCGGAGCCAATACTATGGCGCTTCGCCAGCAAGCAAGCGCTTTCTCCGGCTTGCCTTCATTGAAAAAAAGGTCCCCTTTTTTCTCCTGTTCCTTGGCTGGACGGTTCTCGCCCGGCCGGATGATGAAATTAGTGAAAAGGCCGATCCAAATCAACAAACCGCAGGCAAAAATAACTTTTGCCCAGGAACTGATTTCCTTTTTCATTGCAACAGTTTATTTTTCTTGAAAATAACCACACAACCTTACCACGGAAACACAGAAAAATGCGGAAGCACTGAAAAAAGATTTAATTCATGTTAGTTCTTTTTATTATAAATTGCTTTATTCCGTGTCTCCATTCTTCTCGCCAGAGTTCGGCGAAGTCTGACGACCGTGCTTCCGTGGTATTCTATTTAAAATAACTTAGTTTCATTTAATCCGCCACGACCCGGAAAGGGTCGCGCTATATTTATTGGTTTTTATCTTTCTTGATACTCATCAACCGGCGCCACCGGCGCCGGGAAATAACCGCCATTGTAACCAGCGCCAGGTAAAGAAACGGCTTGGTTACCCGATCGGGCCACTGCAAAATAGCCGGCCACAGGGCGGCAATCGCCATAATAATCAAAGCGTTCTCCAGCCAGATTACTTTTCGTTCTTTTTCCATTATTTGGGAATTACCGCCTGAGGCCGCAGGAGCGGGAAAAGGATTACTTCGCGGATGGAGGGCTGATTCGTCAAGAACATCACCAGACGGTCAATGCCGATACCCAGGCCGCCGGCCGGCGGCATTCCGTAAGAAAGAGCGAGAATATAATCTTCATCCACTGACTTGGAACGGTCCGGGCGGTTATGCTTAACTTCTTCCGCGAAACGGCGATGCTGTTCCTTCGGGTCGTTCAATTCCGAGTAAGCGTTGCCGATTTCCATCCCGGCGATAAAAAGTTCAAACCGTTCAACCGTCTCGGCGTCCTCCGGCTTGCTCTTCGCCAAAGGCGAAATCTCCCGGGGATAATCCATCACAAAAACAGGCGATACCAGTTTCGGCTGAACTTTTAATTTAAAAAGAGTATCCAGCAGATCGAAAACCGTTTCCGTTCCGGTACACGGCGCCCCTTCTTTTTGAAGACAAGCAAGCAATTTTGCCCGGTCCCGCAAATCGCTGATACCGGCATATTCTTTCATCAGGTCGGATAAAGTCGCCCGGCGCCAGGGAGGAGACATATCAACTTCTGCCCCCTGATAATTCACCTTATTCCCCAGACGGTTCACGCCGGGAATGTTGGTCTCCAGTAAATGCAAAATCAGGCCTTCGGCAACTTCCGCCATCCGGTTGTAATCAGCGTATGCCAGATAAAGCTCCAGCATGGTAAACTCCGGATTGTGAAGCGGTGAAATGCCTTCGTTGCGAAACGAACGGTTTATCTCGTAAACTTTTTCCAAACCGCCGACCAAAAGCCGTTTCAGATATAATTCCGGGGCGATACGCAGATAAAGTTCCATATCCAGAGTATTATGGTGGGTAACAAACGGTCTGGCCTCCGCTCCACCCGCAATCGGGTGCATCATCGGCGTTTCCACCTCCAGAAAACCTTCCGCGTTCAGGCGTTGCCGGATATGGCTGACAATGAGACTGCGGGCGACAAAAACTTCCCGCACTTCCGGGTTGGAAATCAAATCAAGATACCGCTGCCTAAACCTGGTTTCGACATCCTTCAGGCCGTGCCATTTTTCCGGAAGGGGACGGCTTGACTTGGAAAGGAGCGTCAATTCCTTAACCTTGACGGTCAACTGGCCGGTTCTGGTGCGGAATGGTTCTCCGGATATACCGACGATATCGCCGATATCCAGTAACTGGTACAGGTCAAATACAGAACCGAGGAGGTCCTGCTGAAGGTAAAGTTGGATGCGGCCGGAAAGGTCCTCTAAATCCGCAAAGGCGGCCTTTCCGTGATTGCGCATCGTCACAATCCTGCCGGCAAGCCGAACATCTCCGGCGCCATCCGCTACTTCCCGAGCCGTAATGCTCCGGTCAAAGCGACCACCGTAAGGAGATACGCCGCGCTCAATAATCGCGTTCAGTTTCTCTTCCCGCTCTTGAAGCAGTTCTTTTTCTGCCATAACTGCTTTATTTTACAATTTAACAAGCAGGAAAATCAAATTTCTGATATCACACGATTCTTAACGCCCCTTGCCTTTGCTTTTTGCTTATTTTTAAGATATAATATATTTTAATCGTTAGGATAATATTCGAAAAAAATTGGAATAAAAAAATATGCCACACATCCTGCTTTCGGAAGAAGACGCGGCCGAAGTTACAAAAATAGCGGTCCCTTCAGAAAAACAGAACGCCGTGTCCCGCGCAATTACATCCTTCTTTTTAATCGTAATCTTCCTGGCCGTTATCATCGGCATCATAATGATTGCCAGGAACATCGCCAAAAAAACGCAGGGGTTAGGCCGGGTTTCTGCCACTTCCAACAGCAATAATGAAGAAGGCGGGCTTTCCTATCCGCGTCCGAGCCCGGGGCTGGCATTACCGGGTATCAGCGGCGGCGGTTCCGCGTCTTCCGGCGGAACGCCTCAAAGCGGAACACCGGCTTCAACTTTCGCGGCAAATATGGTTCTGGTGCCGGCCGGAGATTACATCGCGGGCTGGAATGAAAACGGAACGCCGGTTAAAGTCAACGTTTCTGCTTTTTCCATCGATATCCATGAAGTTACCAATCAACAATATGCTGATTTTGTCCGGGCAACCGGGCACAAGCCCCCGGCTGACCCCCGGGGTCTGAAATACAACATCTGGCAAAACGGAAACTACCCTACTGATTTAGCCGACCACCCGGTTGTCAACGTCTCTTACCAGGATGCGGAAGATTATGCTAAATGGGTGGAAAAAAGATTGCCGACCAAAGAAGAATGGGAACGAGCCAACCGGGGCAACGAAGGATTTATGTTCCCCTGGGGAAATGATTATAATCCGAATTCCGCCAACGGTAACCAGGGTAAAGGAAGCACGGCGTCGGTAGGAAGCTTCCCCTACGACCGCAGCCCTTTTGGCGTATTTGACCTGGCCGGAAACGTCCGGGAATGGACATCTACTCCTTACAGTTCCGGCAGCCAGCGGTGGAAGGTGGTAAAAGGCGGCTCTTTCGAAGACGGCGCAGAGGGCCTTTCCTCTTTCGCGCAATTCAAGGGGACGATGCCCTCGCCAAATCTGGGATTCCGGTGTGTTAAGAACGCAAGATAAAACGCTATTGGGACGCAGATTACCGCAGATACATATTCAAGAAACCTGACCACGGAACCACGGAAAAAACCGAATCACGGAAAAGTGCAATTCACTACATCTTATATCTCATTAGCCAAAAATAGGTAAATTTAGTATTTCCGTAAAGTTTTTCCCTTCTCCCTTGGGGGAGAAGGTAGAGGATGAGGGGGTTTCTTAATTTTCAATTCCCCCCTCACCCTTGCCCTCTCCCCGCTGGGGAGAGGAAATTGCAAGAATGATGCTATTTATCGCCAATAAGATACTAAATCTTTAACTTTAAATACGCAATTATTCCGTGTTTCCTGATTTCTGTGTCTCCGTGGTATTCGTTTAGCATTTTCCGGAAGTTTCTGTGGATACCTGCGTCCCAACAAACTTTTCTACTTCTCACGGAAGCGAACAGAAACCTGCAGTTCTTTCTTCCCCCAACTTGCCGGCAACGGCGGTAAAAAATCACTTTCAACCACTGCCGTCAATCCGGAGCGGTCAAACCTTGGATTACCGGAAGCGCGGGCAAGACCTACGTCTCTTATCCGGCCGTCACGGGTTATCGTAAAAGATACGGTAACCTCCCTCAACACCACCGCAATCCCTTCGCGCGCCGGATTCCATCTTTCCGTAAGCCGCCGGGAAAGGAGAGTCAGATACCACGCATCCGCAAAACCCGACTCCGACTCCACCCGGGTTATACCTTCCCCGGTTGACACCGAAGCCTGGCCCGGAGAACCTTGCGTCTGAGCGGCCGGCACTCCTTCCTTTGCGGGAATTCCTGCTTCGGACGCGGTTCCGGGTTTTTCCCGGGACCCTCCATTCCGGCTTGATGTCTTGTGATTCCAATCCTCGGATGTCGCTCCGGTCAGCCGCGTTGCTAATTTTTCAGCCAGACTTGCCGCCGGTTTTACCGGCGTTACTTCCTTAACCTGCTCCGGACCGATTTTCGGAATTTCATTAATCGCACCAGCAGAGGATACCGGCACCGCTTGGGGTTGGCTCTCAGAAATATTCCCGGGATAGACCGGAACCGCCGGCGCTGAAGCTACCAGAAAAACCTGGTCAATTCTCCCCGGAGGCAAAGCTTTCCCGGGTGAAGCCGCCAAGAAGAAAAGGAGGGCGGCAAAAAGCAGGTGAAGGAATAAGGAAAGTACCAGCCGCTATTTACCGTTTCTTATTCACTGTTTTCAATTCTGCATCTTCCGCGGCGTTTGAAGCGGTAGCCAGACCCACCGAAGAAATTCCTGCCTGGCGCACAATATCCAGCAGGGAAACCACGGCTTCATAACGAACTTCCTTATCCGCCTGGATGATAACCTTTAAATCCGGATTTACTTTTTTCAAGTTCTGAAGGTCAACGGAAAGGAATATCGGGTTTGCCTGCCGGCCGCTCAAAAATACTTCACCCTGCTTGTTTAACGTCAAGAGAATGGTTGCGGTAACCGAAAGTTTTTCCCCGGCGGCAGTGGGAAGCTTGACCGGAATTCCCGGCCCAACCAACGGGGAGATAATAACAAAAACGGCGAGCAGAACCAGAATGGTATCCAACATCGGGGTGATGTTGATCTGGTCCAGTAGCGGCGGCGTAAATTTTACCCTTTTATTCATTTCCGGGAAATAAGACGGCTGGCGTAAGTATCCGCTTCGCTGGAAAGACTCCGCAAAATCATCGTAAAATAATTATAGAAAAAAAGCGCCGGGATGGCTGTTATCAAACCGGCTACGGTGGCAATAAGCGCCTGAGCCACGCCCGGAGCCACCATCTCCGAAACACCGGCCACCTGACCGTGCAACCGCGCAAAAATAACCATAATACCCCAAACCGTGCCCAGCAAACCGACAAAAGGAGCCACGCTGGTAATACTGCCAAGAATGGGAAGCCCGCTGCTTAACTTCTCAAAATATTCGTTTAATTCAATCTTGAGTTCCTCTTCTAATTTCACAATATTACTTCCATCGATGACCGGAAACTGATTTACCTTCCAGGAAATCAGGTAAAGACAGGAATGAACAAAAAAACCGGCGTACTTTTCTGATATTTCCGTATCAGACATTAAACGGAAACGGGAATTGGCGCGGCGCGCCCGACGAAAAGCAGCCATTTTCTGAAAAATAAGCGACCAGGAAAGGATGGACAACACGGCCAAAACAGCAATTACGCCGCCGCAAAACCAACCGGTCATCTTGAATGATAAGAGCCATCTGATATCCATTTTTTATTTCTCTCCGGTTAAATACAAAACCATTGCGTGCCGTTATTATTTTACTAAAAATAGAGAGTTTAAGTCAAAACAAAACCAGAACTGCTTATTCCAGATAAGCGCCTTCTTTGATTGCCATCAACTTCCCTTTCAGCTTTACGGCAAGTTCCTCTTTATCCAGGGCATAGCGCGGGCTTATTTCAACCGGCACATCAAAAGCCACCGAGCTTCCGGCTTCAACCAACCATTGCCGGGCCCGAGCCGAAATCGCCTGGGCGGCGGTACCGGCGGAATCTTCCCCCTGCCGGTTCTTAACCGGGGCAAACTCTTCCGCCCGGAGTGTTTCCACGCAACAGGTCCTGTCGGCCAGCAACAGCCCGTCAAAAACAAATGTTTCAAACTTCCAGACGGTTGCCTTCTCCACTCTTCCGCCCGGGCCGGGCGCTTCCGTAATCTTGACCGCCCGATGATAGGGCAGGATGAATCCTTGCCGGTTCAAACGTTCCACAAAAGATAGGGCCAGAATATGAATGGCGATACTTCCGGCCCAAAAACGAGCGCCTTCCCCTTCGGACAGGCACTCGCTTCCCGGGACCAGGTCACTATATTCAATTACGCCCGGTTTTCCGTTTATCAGAGCATAAAGACCGATCTTTTCGGCCGCATTGCGGCGCCGTAAAACCTTGAGTGAAAATTCAGATTCCGCCATCCGGTGATATCCCAAGAAAACCGGGTCGGCTATCTT
This sequence comes from Candidatus Omnitrophota bacterium, assembly GCA_026387085.1. Taxonomy (GTDB): domain Bacteria; phylum Ratteibacteria; class UBA8468; order MWAK01; family MWAK01; genus JAHJUB01. Next base: position 13,164 of record JAPLMK010000093.1, on the reverse strand, counting down.
CACCAGCGGATTATCAACCTGGAAGTAAAAAAGTTCGGAGAAACCGCCCCGGATTAACTCGGAAAGAAGGCCGGATTTATGAAGCGCCTTAAGGGAGCCGCCGTGCCCGTCGGGGTGAGCAAAAAGGTGGGTTTCGTCTTTTAAAATCAAACTACCGTCCGCCGTAATCGTAGGCAGCATCTCCTGCGTAAAAAAGAGGACCGCGCCGGAATCAAGTCCAAAAAAATTATGTGCCTGAAAAAAATCTTTAACCGCCCGGTCATTCTCCATGCTGGTCATAACCAGAAGGGGAATAGCCGTCCGGTACCGGTGATTTAAAGCTAAAACTGTCTCGGAAAATAGTTGGAAGAGTGATTTTTTTTTAACCGGAGAAACAAGAAAAGCGCCCTCGGCACCATTAAAGCCGAGCCGGGAACCCTGGCCGCCGGCGACGACAAGGACAGCAACCCTGTTCTCACGAAGAAGCGCTTCTCCTTGCGCGCAAGCTTTTTCCTGAAAGGACAATTCGGATGGTGTTGCCGGTACGGTAATGATTGGGGCCGGTTGAATATCACGGGGAAGGTGTGCCGGGGTTTCTTTTCCGGAAAATTCCCGGTGCAGTTTAAAAACCAGCGGCAAATCCAGCCCCTCCAGATTTCTCCGAAAGAGATCCTGCTTGTCCGGACTGAGACGCTGGTAATGCTGAATAATACGGTGCTGGTTATGCTCTTTTAAAAAATCAAGTGTTTCGCTTTTGGGCATGTCTTAGCGATTATCGGCAGCAAAGTGGCGGTAATCAATCGCTTAACCGTTCGCCGTTCACTATTTACCGCCTTTATTATGGCAGGAAGGTTAACTGGGAAAGTTCACATCCGTCGCCCTGTCGGGGACCGAGCTTAAACAATTGAGTATAGCCGCCGTTGCGGCCCTGGTAACGCGGGGCGATTTCTGACACCACTTTCTTCACCATGGTTTCGTCTTGCAGGTAAGCAAAAATCCGGCGCCGGCTCGCCACCGAATCTTCCTTAGCCATAGTAATCATCTTTTCCGCCACAATCTGTATCTGCTTGACACGGGCCGTAGAAGCTTTGACTTTTCCGTGAATAATCAACCCCTTAAGTAACGAATTGAAGACTCCGGACCGGCGGCCGCGATTTAAATTAACCCTTTTTCTTCTTTGATGTCTCATTTTTCTTTAATTTTTTCTTTGGTTTTGCGGGAGGAATCTTCTTGCTTATGGTTTTTCCCGTAACAACATCCTTCACCGGAGATTCTTTTACTGCCTTTATTTCTTCGGCCTCCTCACCGGCAATCAAGTTAAGGTGCTTATTCAAAATCTCGGTAGCCTGTTTTACCGCATCCTTCGGCGTAATCGCGCCGGTTGTCCAAACTTCCAGCAATAATCTTTCGTAATCAACCCGCTGTCCCACCCGCGTATTCTCAATCCGGTAGGAAACCCGGGTAATCGGACTAAACGAAGCCGCCAGGGGAATAGTAGTTATGGGCACCCCTTCCTCGACTATCCGTCCGACCGGCACGTAACCAAACCCCTGGCTGACCGTCAGCTCCAAGTTCAACTTAGCGCCTTCGGACAGGGTGGCGATATTCTCAACGCTAATTTCCGCATCGGCAAACAAATCACCGGCCAGAAGTTCTGTCTTTTTTTCGATCATCACGGAAAATTTCTTAGGAAGACCGGTAATGTTGGCCTTAAGATTTACCTGTTTCAGGTTCAAAACAATATCGGTGACATCTTCTTTTACGCCGGGAATTGTCGAAAATTCATGGGCAACACCATCAATCTTAACGCTGGTAATCGCTACGCCGGGAATTGCCGAAAGCAGAACGCGGCGCAGGCAATTTCCAACCGTAATGGCAAAACCACGTTCCAGCGGAGCTACAACGGCCTTGCCGTAGGTCTCCCGGTATGTATCCTGTTCCCAGTCAATCTTTGTCGGATATTTAAATTGCTCCATAATTAGCCTCAATTGGGGCGACCCGTCAAGTTTATCCGCGAAGCCAGTTTTTGGCACAGCGGGGGCCGCACTACATTTTTTCTACCGCGAGTAAAGGTTGACGATGTGACCCTCTTCCACCAGGACAGAAACTTCACTCCGGGAGGGTTCCCGCAGAACTTTAATTTTAACCGCTTCCTTATCCAAATTCAACCAGGCCGGGCACTGTTTTACCACACCGCCGGCCAAAATCATTTCTTTCATTTTCGGTAAAACCCGGGAAGCGGGCCGGAATTCCACTTCATCTCCGTTAGCAACCAGATAAGATGGTATGCTCATGCGGCGTCCGTTCACCTTAATGTGACCGCTGCCAACCAACTGCCGGGCAGCGCGTCTGGATGGTAACAGGCCGGAAACAACCAAAGCGTTATCGAGCCGCCGTTCCAGAAAAATAAGTAATTTTTCTCCGGGGGCCTGACCGCTTTTCTGAGCCATAGCAAAATAACGCCGAAATTGTCTCTCCAGAACACCGTAGAAAGAACGAACCTTTTCCTTTTCCCTTAATTGGAGGCGATAGGTGGAGTTCGGACTGGAAAATCTACTGTTTCCGGAGGGCGCCGGTCTTCCTTTATCGATAGCGCATTTCGCCGTTAAGCATCGTTGCCCTTTTAAAAATAATTTCGTATCTTCGCGACGACAAATCTTACACACCGGTGCTCTTGTCTTCATAGTTTTCCCTGTATGCTTCCTTACTGTTTTTCTGTTCCCCTGTATACTCGTCTACTGTCTACCGTATGCTTTTCTTAGACCCGGCGCTCTTTAGGCGGCCGACAGCCGTTATGGGGAATCGGAGACATGTCGTGAATCTGGGTTACCATCAGCCCGGCTGACTGAAGGGAACGGATAGCCGTTTCCCGACCCGGACCCGGTCCTTTTACCCGCACTTCCACTTCCCTGACTCCCAGGTCCTGGGCGCGGCGCGCCACTTCCCGGGCAACCAGTCCGGCAGCGTACGGCGTACCCTTGCGGGTCCCCTTAAAACCAACCTGGCCGCTGCTTGCCTGAACCAGAACATTGCCTTTGTCGTCCGTTATGGTGACAAAAGTATTGTTAAACGTCGCCTTCACGTGGGCAATACCCCCGGAAGGAGCGGTGCTCTTTTTCTTTTTCTTTTCGTACTTTTTACCCATGCGCTTTTGCCCTCTCTATTTCTTCTTGGTTTCCGGTCCCTTGGACTTTGCATCACTCCGCTTCTCCTTGCTGCGGATGGTTGAAACCGTCTTTCGGGGACCCTTGCGGGTTCGGGCGTTGGTGTGCGTCCTCTGTCCCCGGACAGGTAAACCGCGCTTGTGCCGGATTCCGCGATAACAGCCGATTTCAATCAGCCGTTTCGTATTAGCCGTTTCTTCGCGACGCAAATCACCTTCAACCCGGTAACTTTTCTGAATCGCCATCGTCAGGCGGTTAATGTGGTCTTCCGTAAGGTCCTTTACCCGGATATCCGCATCAATGTTAGTTTCTTTCAATAAACGGCGGGCTAAATTCACACCGATACCGTAAATATAGGTGAGCCCGGCCTCTACCCTTTTAGCGTTTGGAATCTCCACACCGATTATTCTGGCCATAATATTTTTAAGTTACAAACTACCCCTGCACCTGTTTGTGTTTTGGTCCCTTCCGGGGATTTTTACAAATAACCCGGACCTTCCCTCCCCGCCGAATAATCTGGCACTGGGGACAAATCTTTTTCACCGAGGCTCGTACTTTCATATGTGTTTTTACTGCCGTTGAATAATTCTGCCTTTCGTTAAATCATACGGGCTGATTTCCATAATCACTTTATCACTCGGTAAAATTTTGATATAGTGCATTCGCATCTTACCGCTGACGTGCGCTAGAATTTCATGCCCGTTTTTTAATTTCACCTTAAAGTTAGCATTCGGTAAAGCCATTAAAACAACGCCTTCAACCTTTAACTTATTTTCCTTCTTCATATTGCAGTCACGACCTCACAACCATCTTTCAGCACAACTACCGTTTCCTCGAAATGGGCCGAGGGACTTCCGTCGACAGTTACCACCGTCCAGCCGTCAGACAGAACTTTCACCTCTGCTCCCTTATAGTTTACCATAGGTTCGACCGCTAAGCCAAGTCCGGGGTATAAACGAAAATCATTTCCGCTTACAAAATTCGGCACTTCCGGACTCTGGTGTAACCGACGGCCGATGCCGTGCCCGCAAAAAGATTTAACCACCGAAAAACCGGCGGCTTGAACTGAATTTTCAACCACAAAACTGATATCGTCTACCGACAGTCCGGATTTTATCTTTCCGAGCGCCGCCCAAAGGGATGCGCGGGTCACCGCAATCAATTTTTCTTTCTCCTTGGAAATTACACCGACCGGAAAAGTTGCGGCGCCGTCGGCAAAAAAACCATCCTTCTCCACGCCTAAATCAACGCTGACGATATCGCCTTCTAAAAGCCGTCTTTCTCCGGGAATTCCGTGAATCACAACTTCGTTGATTGAAACACAGATTGACGCGGGAAAACCATGATACCCTTTAAACGCCGCTCTCCCGCCTTCCTTTTCTATAAACTCCCCGGCCCGCCGATCCAGTTCGCCGGTTTCGATGCCCGGAACGATTAATTCCGCAAGATACCGACGAGTTAATCCGACGATGCGTCCGGCTTCCTTCATGCGCCGTAATTTCGCCTCGTGCCTCACGATAATTATAAAAAATACAGTGTTTACGGAATATTTACCAAAATTCTGCGCACGGCGGCAAGCGTTTCATCTAAAACAGTGTCTCCGCGCAACGTCACCATCAAACCCAGTTTCTGGTAATAGTCCCGCAGCGGAGCCGACTGCTGATGATAAACCGAAAGCCTTGCGGTAACAACATCCGGCCGGTCATCCGCCCGTTGGTAAAGACCTCCGCCGCAGATATCGCAAACACCTTCTTTTTTCGGCGTCAGATTAATCCGGTGATAGATGGCTCCGCAATCCCGGCAGATAAGCCGGCCGGTAAGGCGTTCCATCAAAAACCGGTCATCCGCTTCCAGGTCAACTACCAGAAGCTCCCAATCTCTTTTTTTCAGGTATGCGGCCAACTCTTCCGCCTGAATGCTGGTGCGCGGAAAACCGTCCAGAAAAACACAACCGTCTGTCTTCTCCAGACCGGCCACCACCATTCTGGTAACCAGCTGGTCGGGAACCAGGCCGCCTGAATCCATAAACTTTTTCGCCTGGTGACCCAAATCTGTCCCGCCTTTCACGTTCTCGCTCAGGAGGTCGCCGGAAGAGATCGTCCGGCACTTAAACTCCTTGGCGAGCCGGGTGGTAATCGTGCCTTTTCCCACGCCGGGCGGGCCAAAAAAAACCACCGCTCTATTTTTTAAAACGCATTCTTTGTTTAAATTCATCAACGTCTTATCGGATGCGGGCCTTCTTCAGAAATCCCTCGTAATGGCGCATTAAAAGATGCGCCTCAATCTGACGCATCGTCTCAATCAACACCGCCACCACAATCAGCAAACCGATTCCGCCGAAAAGACTGCTGACCAGATATGGAATCTTAAAAACACGCGTAATAAGGTGCGGAAAAAGAGCAATTGTGACCAGAAAGACCGCTCCGGGCAGGGTAACGAAAAGTAAAATTTTCTCCAGATATTCGCTGGTGGCGCGACCGGGTCGGATACCGGCGACAAAACCGCCGTATTTACGAAGATCATCGGCTACCTTTTCCGGCTTAAAACTTACCGCGGCGTAAAAATAACAGAAGAAAATTGTCAGGGCCGCGTACAGAAAATTATACAATAATCCGCCCTGGTCCAGCAGGCCGGTAAGTTTCACGGCGAAAGCGCCCTTGTAAAAACGCAAAATAGTAGCGGGAAACATCAGGATGGATACCGCGAAAATAAGCGGGATGACACCACCCTGGTTAATCTTAACCGGCAGATAGGTGTTCTGCCCGCCGTACTGCTTCCGGCCCACAACCCTTCGGGCATACTGAACCGGGACGCGGCGTTCTCCCTCCAACAAAAGAATAGTGGCTCCGACTACCACGACAATCAAAATCAGCATCAGAATAATACTTAAACCGGAAAGCCTTCCCTGCTGCATTAGCTCGATTACCTGCTTAACCGCAGTCGGATAGCGGGAGATGATGCCCAGACTGATAATCAGGGAGATTCCGTTACCGATGCCTTTCTCGGTAATCTGCTCTCCCAGCCACATCAGGAAAATTGTACCGGCAGTCAGGGTAAGCGTGGCAATAATACGGAATGACCAGCCGGGGTCAGCCACAATCTTAACTCCGCCGAAACTAGCCGGATTTTCCAGCCAGAGACTGACCATCATACCCTGAAAAAGACACAAAACTACGGTTAGCTGACGGGTCATCTGGGTAAGTTTTCTCCGCCCGTCCGCGCCGCTCTTAACCATTTGCTCCAGAGCCGGCACCATCGTAGTCAAAAGTTCCAGAACAATGGAGACGGAAATGTAGGGCATGATGCCCAGAGCAAAAATGGTCGCCTGGGAAAGAGCGCCCCCGGTAAAAAGGTCAGCCACGCCAAAAAGAGTCCCCTGGACCTGGTTGAAGAATTGAGAAAGCGCCTGGCCGTCAATACCGGGAACCGGAATGTAACAACCAAACCGGTAGACACACAATAGCCCCAGCACAATCAGGATTTTCCTCCGGAGGTCTGGAATTTTCAGGCTGTCACGAAACGGGGATAAATTTGCCATTTATAATTTCTTTTTCGATTTCTCTTTTAGTTTTTTTATTTCCGGGGGTGGGGTTTTCGCTTTCGCGTTCCGCTCTTCCTCTTTGGTTTTCGAACTCTTCACCTTAACAAAGATCACCTGGCCTTGGGCCTCGGTTATCTTTTTTTCGGCCTGCTTGCTGAAGAAACCGGCCTCTACCTTAAGGGAAATTTTCAAATCACCGTATCCCAGCACTTTAACCGGCAACCTTTTTTTAATCAAGCCGGCCGAAAAAAGAACTTCGTGATTCACCAGGGTATTTTCCGGAAAACGGGAAAGGTCTTCTACGTTTATAATCTGGTACCGGTCTTTGCGCCGCGAAGTAAAGCCGAGTTTAGGAATCCGGCGGATTAAGGGCATCTGCCCGCCTTCGAATCCCGGCCTTACGCCGCCGCCGGTGCGTGACTTTTGTCCCTTGTGTCCGCGGGTTGATGTACCGCCGTGCCCGCTCGCGCCGCCCCGGCCCCGTCTTTTTACCTTCTTATTGCTTCCCTTTGGTCTTCCAATTTCGTTTAATTTCATGGCAGATAACCAGTCAACCCTTTCATGGCTGCTTTAGCCACATTAACCGGATTGGTGCTTCCGATGATTTTTGTTACCAGGTCCTTAATGCCAGCCGCTTCCGCGACCGCGCGCAGAGTTTGACCCGCTACAATTCCCCGGCCGCGCCGGGCCGGCTTCAGAAGAATCTTTACCGCCTTAAATTTTACCAGCATCTCATGCGGTATGGTATTTCCGTCCATAACCACAACAGCCATGTGCCGCAGAGCCAACCGCCGGGCTTTATCGATCGCCAGCGAAACTTCTTTTGCTTTGGCTAAACCAACACCGACCTTGCCTTTTTTATCTCCCACGATTACCAGGGCATTAAAACGCATGCGGCGTCCGCCGGCAACCGTCTTGCTAATCCGGTTAATACGCACAACTTTTTCGTAAGAACCATCATTACCGAATTTTTTCCGCTTAAAATTACCGCTTTTTTTACGTTTTTTTTCTACCATTTTTTAGACAATTCCGTTTTTGTATCAGAACTTAAGTCCGGCTGCCCGGGCTGCTTCCGCAAGCGCCTTTACTTTTCCGTGATAAAGATACCCGCCGCGGTCAAAAATAACTTCCTGATAGCCGGCTTTCAAAGCGGCCTCAGCCATTGCCTTACCTACCAATTCCGCAGCCGCCACATTCTTCCGGCTGTTTTTTTTCAAATCGCCGGCCGGTATCTGAGACATGCTGGAAACAGTTAAAATTACCTTTCCTTTTGCATCATCAATTAAAAGCGCGTAAATATACTTTAAGCTTTTCCGCACTAAAATCCGCGGCTTTGTACCCCCGGGTATCAGCCGTTTGATAAACCGCCGATGCCGCATGTGACGCCGTTCTTTTTTATCTTTAATCATTATTTTGATTTTATCCTTAATGTGCGCTTACCGTTATTTGGCTCCACCGGTGGCTCCGGCCGCGCCGGCGGTCTTTCCGACCTTATGCCGGACATATTCCCCCTGATAACGTATACCTTTGCCTCCGTAAGGTTCCGGCGGCTTTACCAATCTTATCCGGGCGGCAAAATTACCCACTATTTCCGGATTAACTCCGGAAATAGTAATCAAAATCTTTTCCACCACTACTTTTATACCTTCGGGAATGACAAGTTTAATCGGATGGGAAAAACCGACCTTAAGAACTAATTCCTTCCCTTTTACTTCGGCCTGATAACCCACCCCGATTACCTCAAGTTTTTTAAGGCAACCGTTTTTAACGGCAACTAACCGGCTGTTAATTAAAGAGCGGATAAGCCCTCGCACTCCCTCTAATTTTCGCTCCGCCTTCTTAGCAAAACCCTGAGCCATAACCGCGCAATTAACCCTGATCTTTTCTTTATCCAAAACCACCAAAAGGGTTGGCGGAATAGCTACGCTCAATTTACCCGCCGGTCCGACCATGTTTAAAACACCGGTTTCCAGGGAAACTTTCACGCCTTCGGGAATCGTAATCGGTCGTTTGCCTAATTTCGCCATAATGGGCGCTCAGATATCTGGTTCGCTGAACAATCTTCGAGCCGGACAAGACCACTCAACTCCGGCTTGAGCCTCTCCGTGTTTCCGCCTTGTACTTCAAGGCGAGACCCCGGATACTCAAACCTCCGTATTGCTTGTCTTGTTTCCGTCTCTACGCTAAGTTCCGCGAACCAACATCCTCGCTTGCTAGTTTAAAACTAAAAATAGTACGCAAAGTACACAAAAGAGACAATCTTCACTTGAGAAAAACAAAAATTAAGTTTTGTTAACTGAACACCTTCTTTTCATGAAAGACACATCCTACTACCAGACAAGCGCCAGAAATTTGCCGCCCAATCCTTGTTTTTTGGCTTCGTAATGCGACACTACACCCCGGGAAGTGGAAATAATTCCCAGTTTATCCCGTCCCCTAATTTGCTGATTAATTTCGGAACTGGCAATATAAATATGGCAACCGGGAGTGCTCATTCTTTTTACGCCTTTAATCGCGTGAACAGAATTAGCGTCGTATTTTAATTTCACCACTAATTCCTTCCGACCGGATTTTTCCCGTAATTCATAACCGGACACAAACCCCGAACCGGAAAGAATCTTGAGGATTGCTTCTTTCATGCGCGAGGAAGGCACCTTGATTTCCGTCTTCTTAGCGCTTCCGCCGTTCTTGATACGTATCAACAAATCACCAATTGGGTCGTTAACCATTATCCCCTCGCTTATAATAACAAACGTCCTTCCAAAACAGACCCGATTACCAGCTGGACTTCACCACACCAGGAATTTCACCACGGCTGGCACGCTCGCGAAAACAGATTCGGCACAAACCGAACCGGCGCAAATAACCGCGCGGTCTTCCGCAGATTAAACACCGGTTGCGATGTCGTACCGGGTACTTAGGATGTAAATTTTTCTGCAACAACGCTTTTCTCGCCATTATATTCCTTTATCTAGAGGTAAACCCAAGGCAATCAACAACGCCTTCGCCTCTTCCTTATTTTTAGCGTTACATACCAGATTTATGTTCATTCCAAAAACCTTTTCTACTTTATTGTAGTCTACTTCCGGAAAAACGGTCTGTTCCGTCATGCCAAAACTATAGTTTCCGCTCCGGTCAAAACCGGAAAGAGGTAAACCCCGGAAATCTCGCACGCGCGGCAGGGCAAAGGTCACCAGCCGGTCGAAGAATTCATACATTCTTTTCCCGCGCAAAGTTACGAAAGCGCCGACCAAATCTCCTTCGCGCAAATTAAAATTGGCGATCGATTTTCGGGCGCGCCTGATAACCGGTTTCTGACCGGTAATCGCGCCCAGGGTAGCCAGAATCTCCTCTACCGCCTTTTCTTCCTTGTTAATTTTTCCGAGGCCGACGCTCACAACCACCTTCAGCATCTTGCCGACCGCCATCCGGTTTTTGTGCTTAAACTCCGCCTGCAATTTCGGAACAATTTCATCTCGGTATCTTTCGAAAATTCGTGTCATCGTTTCCCCTGGCTACTCTCAATCAATTCACCGCATTTCTTGCAGTATCTAATTTTATTCTCGCTGATAAACTTAAAACCAACCCGTGTCGTATGATTGCATTTCAAACAAAAATAACTCAATCCGGGCAACGCCAGCACCCGTGTCGTATGATTGCATTTCAAACAAAAATAACTCAATCCGGGCAACGCCAGCGGCGCCTCCTTCTGGATTATCCCGCCCTGGCGGTCAACCCGGCCCGGTTTAGTGTGCCGCTTGACAAAATTAACACCCTCCACCAGGGCCTTATCTTTCTGGGGGTAAACCCTTAATATCCGGCCTTTTTTGCCCTTATCCTTGCCCGTCATCACCTGCACAAAATCACCCTTGCGTAATTTCATAATATTGTTTTTAAATTTTAACCCTACAGCACTTCCGGAGCCAAAGAAATGATTTTAGCGAAATTCTTATCCCGCAGTTCCCGGGCAACCGGTCCAAAAACCCTGGTGCCCCTGGGGTTATTGTCCACGTCAACAATAACCGCGCTGTTGTGGTCAAAAGAAAGATAGGAACCATCCGCCCGGGCAATGCGGTTCCGGGTACGCACCACTACGGCCCGGACTACTTCTTTCTTTTTTACGGAGCCGACGGGAAGGGCGTCCTTAACCGTAGCCACAATCACGTCTCCGATGCCGGCCGTGCGCTTGCGGGTACCACCTGGAATACCGAAACACATAATTTTCTTTGCTCCAGTATTATCGGCTACTTCCAAAATCGTTCTTAATTGAACCATGTTTTAATTATTCCTTAATCCGCAAAACTACCCGGATGCCAATTTAATTATAGTTATCAGGCGCCATCTTTTGTCCTTACTCAGCGGCCGACATTCCTCAATGATAACCCGGTCGCCGGTATGACTTTCGTTCTTGGGGTCGTGAAACTTATAACGGGTCCTGACTCTTATTTCTTTATGGTATAAATGGTGTCTTCTGAATCGCTCCACCACGGCAACCCGCGTTTTCTCCATTCCATCACCGACTACAATTCCCTCTAATTTCTTTTTCATTTTAGGTTATCAAAACTAAAGTCCTTTATCGTTTTTGCTTCAAAAGCGTGAGCACGCGGGCAACATCCCTCCGGGTTAAACTAATAGCCGCATTATCCTTTGTCTGCCCTAACCGCAACTGCATCCGCAGACGATAGAGATCATTTTTCAATGCGGTGAGCTTTTCCCGAAGTTCGAGTTCGCCCAACTTTTTTAAATCATCAAAATCTTTTTTTTTCATCGGGTTATGACGCGAGTCGCCAACGGGAACTTACCGGAAGCCAACCGCAACGCTTCTTTCATCTCATCCACTCCGGCCCCGGTTAACTCCATAATTACCCGGCCCGGCAGAATACGCACCGTCCATTGAAACAAATCACCTTTCCCTTTTCCCATCCTGACTTCCGCCGGTTTCTTAGTGGTGGGCCGGTCCGGGAAAACACGAATCCACAACTTGCCTTTTCCCTTCAGGTGGTGCGTGGCCGCTACCCGGGCCGCCTCAATCTGCCGTTCCGTGAAATAACCGGGCTTCAGCGCCAACAAGCCGCACTCGCCGAAAGAAAGTTCGTTTCCGGAAGTAGCCTTTCCGGTAGTCCGGCCGCCGTGCATATTCCGGAATTTAACGCGTTTTGGTATTAAAGCCATCGTTATGGTTATACCTTCTCTTTAGCGTTCCCTTTATAAATCCAAACCTTCACCCCGATAGTTCCATAGGTGGTAAAGGCGGTCGCGCTGGAATAATCAATTATAGCGATCAGGGTATGAAGCGGTATCTTTCCCTGTTTATAGGTTTCACAACGGCTTATCTCCGCACCACCCAACCGGCCGGATATCTTAATCTTAATCCCGCCGGCACCCTGCTGCATGGCAGTTTCAATTGTCCGTTTGCAAACATAACGGAAGGAACGGCCCTTCTGGCTCAGTTGCGCCGCGATGCTGCCGCTCACAAAAGTCGCATCAGTCGCCGAGTTTTGCGTTTCGGTAACGTCAATTGTCACCTCTTTGGAACAAATCTTACGCAATTCGGAGCTCACGGTGTTTATTTCAGCTCCCTTGCGACCGATAATCAATCCCGGCCGGTTTGCTTTAATCTTAACGCGGACAATATCAACCAAGCGGTCAATATCGACCCGGGTTACCCCGCTATCCGGAAAACGCTTAGCCAGGTACTTTCGAATCTGATAATCCTCCAGAATAAACGGTCCCATTCTCCGGTGTTGAAACCAGTTGGAACGCCAGTTCTCGATAAAACCAAGGCGAAATGAAATTGGATTTACTTTTTGTCCCATTCGTCCGATAAAACCACTTTTAAATGCGACGTGCGGTGCACTACCGAAACGGCCTTCCCCATGGAAGCCGGCCGAAAGCGCTTCAGGCGCGGACCCTGTTCCACCACCAAACTTTTCAAACGAAAATTTTCTTCGGAAAATTTCCGGCTGCGGACATTAGCCAGCGCCGAAGCAATAGTCCGGGCAATATGCTGAGCCGGCCGCTGAGGCAGATTTTTTAAGATTCCGAGCGCCTCCAGCGGAGACTTTCCTTCCACCAGATAAAGCACTTCCCTTGTTTTCTGAGGACTGATTCTCACGTACTTTGTTTTCGCTGACACGGTAGCCATATTATTAAAATCCGGATAAATGATTATTTTTTCGTGATTGAGCGCTCTGTATGCATCCCGTGATGACGGAAAGTGCGCGTAGGCGAAAATTCACCCAAACGATGCCCGACCATATTTTCCGTAATGTAAACCGGGATAAAAACCTTGCCGTTATGAATAGCCATCGTCATCCCCACAAACTCCGGACTAATCTGGCTGGAACGACTCCAGGTGCGAATCTGTTCCTTGCGTCCGCCTTTCTTCACCTTCTCAATTTTCTTGAGAAGTTTCTGGTCGATCATTGGTCCTTTTTTTAACGACCGGCTCATCTTTATATCCTCTGTTATTTGCGGCGC
>JAPLMK010000124.1 GCA_026387085.1 Candidatus Omnitrophota bacterium | reverse complement strand
CTTCAATCTTCAGGTCAGCTTTCAGTTCGTGGGAAATCTTCTGGCAGAGCGGGACGATTATTTTCAGCGGTTCCGGGTTAATGTCCTGGAGGATTATGTGCGACCCTTTCAAGGCGGGTGTGTTGGCGATATCGGTAATAAAGACATGGGTCCACCCGTAACTCCCGCCGCCGACCAGCACAATCTTCAAGTTATCCGTTCTGCCTCTTTTTTGTATTTGTTCCATTAATTTATTTTACCATAGAAACTGAAATTAATTTTAAATCACTTAAGTTAGTTTGTATTTTATGATATACTAATATAATGGTTTTTTACCGATGGGTAAATTAATTTAACGACGAATTATGCTTCCGTTTTTTCGGGAGTTGCGGGCTGAACGTTACGGTATTACGTAAGGTTAAACAAAAAAGGAGATAATATTATGCAAAAGGCGAGCCGGATTATTATTGTTTTAATCTTGATGATTACCGGATGCGCTGGCAACGCTGCAAGTTTTTCCGGACCGCTGGCGGCGCCCAAAAAGAGCAGGCCCGTTGCTGCCGGAGAAAAACCGGTAGTCATTGTGAGCCAGGGACAGGCGAAGGCGGTTATTGTTATTCCCGACGGCGCGGAGGATTGGGCGCAGAAGTTATACGCGCAAGCCGCTGAGGAGTTGCGGGAATATGTGGCGCAGGCGACCGGCGCGAAACTTGTAATTGTCGCCTCAGCTAAATATGACGGCGGCCCGGCGGTTTTTGTCGGTTTATCCGAGGCGGCGCAGAAGGCCGGTTTTGACCCCGGAGAACTTCGCGCGGAAGGATTCCGCGTGGTCACAAAGTCCGGTAATTTAGCGATACTCGGCTCGGACGACTCGCCTTCCCGGTACGGCAGTATTGCCGGCTATAACCAGAAAGAAGTTGATACCACCGGCACGCTGTTTGGCGTGTATGATGTCCTGGAGCGTTTCGTCGGAGTCCGCTGGTACTGGCCCGGTGAACTGGGCACGATTGTGCCGCGTTCTCCGGACCTGAAGATCAGCCCGGTTGACTACACTGACGCCCCGATGCTCGGGCGCCGTGATATGTGGCCGTTCCAATACTACCCCGACTCCCCGTCGGACCAGGCGTTATTCCAGAAGAAATGGCGGCACGGCAACGGCACGGGTGTAGTTTGGAACCATTCTTACGTGGGATGGGATGAACTTTACGGTAAGACCCACCCGGAATATTTCGCTTTATTGAAGGACGGAACCCGGGACACCACCTATTATCATGGCCACTTCTGTTACAGTTGTCCCGGAGTGTTGGCGCAGGAAATGGCGAACTTTGCGGCCTTCTACGAAAAGGGCGACGCATCCCCTTGGGCTGGTTGGAGTATCGCTCCGCGGGCCGATTATGTGCAGATGTTGCCCAACGATTGTTACGGAGGTTGTGAGTGTGCGGATTGCCAAAAGATGATTCAACTGCGGAAAGCTAAAATTCCGGAATTGGAGGAGCATTCCGAACTTATCCACAACTATTACGCGAAGGTGGCTGCCGAAGTTAAGAAGCGCTGGCCGGAGAAGAAGGTCATTGTTGGGGCTTATGACACCTACACGCTTCCGCCCCGCACCGTAACCTACCCGGACAATGTGGTGGTCGGGCTTTGTATCATGGACGGGATGGCTTTTCACCGGGACCCGAAGATCCGCAAGTTCTGGTTCGGAGTCATTGACGAATACAACCGTCTGACAAAGAATCCGGTCGAGGTTTGGAACTACATCTGCTGGCCGCAGACATCCACCAAGGCCCCGTTGCACTTCCCTTTTACGGTTGTGGACTGGCACCGCGAAATTAGCGGCCGCGTCAGCGGTGAGTTTATTAACGGCGGTACCGGACGCAGCTATGCCCTGGACCATTTAACCATGTATTTTTGGTATAAAGCGATGTGGAATCCGAACTTTAATGTCCAGTCGGCTCTGAATGAGTATTACAAACTCTGCTACGGCCCGGCCGCGCCGGCTATGAAAAAATATTACGACCTGATGATAAACCGCTGGGAGAAGGTTCTGTGGGATGTGCCGGCCGGACGCGTCGGCGGCCTGCCGCTTGACCAACTTTACGGGGAGACCTATCCGAAAAAGATTCGTGACCGGCTTAAGGCCCTGGAGGTAAAGGCGGCGGCCGCCGCGCCGGCGGGCAGCGATTTTCGCCGCCGCGTTGATTATGTTGTGGCTGCCCACCAGCCCTTTTACGCGGAAGCGGACGCTTTCGCTAAACTCGGCGACGGTAACAAGTTGACGCTGCCGCGGGGAACCCCAGTTGCAGTCGATGGTAAGTTAGACGACCCCTGCTGGGAGAAAAATAAGGGCGTCATGATGGTGGATAAGAGCAGCGTCGCCTTGGCGCCCGTGGATTCGCAGGTGCGGGGTTGTTGGGATGAGGACGCCCTTTACTTTGCCCTGCGCTTTTCCGAGCCGGAGATGGCGAAATTGGTGGCGGAGAAAGACGGAACAACGGGCGTCTGGATGAATGATTGCGTTGAGATCTTCATCAGTCCGGGTGTGCCTGACCACTATCTGCAGATTGTCATTGATGCCGGCGGGAATGTTTTTGACGGGTGGAAGCCGGCCACGGCCGTCTACACCGATGTTAAGAATTTCCGAATTGAAAAGGCCATATCCAGGGCCTCCGACTACTGGACGATTGAGGTAAAAATTCCGTTCTCGGAAATCGGGGTTAAGGCGCCTGCTCCCGGCACTGCCTGGAGAGGTAATCTGATTCGGGTGCATCGGGCGGGACGGGAGGCGTATCAGGCTGAGTTTTACTATCTCTCGTCGGCGATGGGGCAGAGCCATCACAATCCGCGCTTTTTCGGCACGTTTATTTTAGACGGGGCCGAGGGGAAATAAATCAGGAATATTCCCCGGCTTGCTTTATTCCAAGGCGGTTGTTTGAGTTAATTGTCGTTATCTAATATAATAAATAGGCAGTAAACAATTTAACTAACCAAGGAGGCAGCATGTCTAAATTAGCGCTTTTAGGCGGTAAAAAATCGGTTCGGAGCAACCCCAAGGATATCTTTACCTGGCCCATCATAAACAAGGAGATGGAGAACGCGGTTCTTAAAGTTCTGCGCGCCGGCAACATGTCCGGCAACGATATAACCAAGAAGTTTGAGCGCGG
>JAPLMK010000008.1 GCA_026387085.1 Candidatus Omnitrophota bacterium | reverse complement strand
GGCCCTTGAGCATCTCCACGCTCTTGGGCTCGGACCCGGATTGCTCCAGTTTCTGCCGGATTCTCTTGAGCGTTCCTTCACTTACAATAAGACCGGATTCTCCTACCGAAATAAGCAACAAAACTACAGCCATCTCTCCCTCCCATTCCCCAGAGTCCCGCAACGCGCTTTTTTCCAGAACTTTACCGGTTGCGGTAGCGTAGATGCGGGCAAGGGTGAAATAAGCGAGCGCAATGGTAATGGGTCCGGTCAGGTTGATGTAGTTATGGGTAAAGTTGATGCTGATGTAACTGACGCCCAACAGGATAACCTGGGAAGCGCCGAAGAGGGGATTGATTTTGTTCCGCCCGACGTCACGGTAAAAGGCCCAGGCAGTGGCCCAGACAATAAGAAGGGCGAGCAGCGGGTAAAGGATGCGTCCTTCCGGATAACGCAGATAGTCACCCTGTTTCATGTTGTCGATCGCCGTAGCCAGAATTTCGACCCCCGGGTGCAGGCGGCTCATGGGAGTGGGTTTGACATCAAACAAGCTTGGTGCCGTAGAGCCGATCAGCACAATCTTATCCGTAAACTCATTCGGTGGACGTTTCCTTTCCTTGCTGAGCATATCGTTAAAGACGCTGCTGAAGGTTACCGTCTGGTAGGAAAAGGGCTTGCCGCGCCAGTTCAGGAGCACGCGCTGGAATATTGGTTCGCGGTACCCGAGCTCCCGAATGGTTCGCGCCGGCAGGGAAGGCACTTTCCAGCCGTAATCGTCACGGTAGACCAGGTATCCGCGCACGATACCATCCGGATCGGGATAGATGTTATTAAATCCCAGCCGCCCCCCTTGCAGGATGGATTGGAAGTGCGGCAGGACGATACTTACCGTAGCATCTGCCCGGGCCTCTCCGGATAAGGGGGAAACGCCCGGGATCATCGCGAGTTTAATCTTGCTCAGCGAATCACTCGTTTCATCCAGGCGCAACATGGGAAAGAATGTATTGGTTGTTTTAGACACGGCAGCGCCGAAATAAGCATCACTGTCGGGGTTGTAAATATCCGGGTCGCTGAACAGGATGTCAAAAACCACCGCTTTGGGATGCTGTTCCTCCAGGCGTTCGAGGAATTCTCCCAACACCTGGCGCGGCCACGGCCAACGGCCATATTCCGGCGCCATGGAATCAAGGCTTGCTTCGTTAATGTCGACGATAACGATCTCCCGGTCAACCTTTTGGGCGACAATGCGATGACTCATCATCATGTCAAAAGCGGCCTGGCGCAAATTCGCCGTGGCATGGATAAAAGCGGCATCAATCAGGGTCAAAAGCGAGAAGATGACCGCCAGGTAGACGTAGAACTTGTTTCGCCATCTCCCCATCCGCAAGAGCGGCAAGCAGGATACATATTGGCGAACCCGGCTGGAAAACGTGGCGCGTGGATTCATCGCGGTAACCTCTCAGATATCATATTGGCATGACCCGGTTGAAATCTGTATCACTCTAGTAGTGTATCATAAATAGGGGTCAAATGGAAAAAATTTATGGCGCGACGAAGAATGAATTGCGGACCTAAGTTATGGGGGGGGGGGGGGGGGGATCAAAAATTATTGTCCGGCTTAATGATTATGTTTTTTCTGGGCGTACATTAACTGGTCGGCCTGATGTAATAATTTTTCGATGCCTGCCGGCGCATTTAAGTCATACTGGATAATACCGAAACTGATTGACAGTTGATACTTTCTGCCTTCGCGTTTATTCAGGGTTGCCAATTCCGCCTGCAATCGCTCGGTAATTATCGCGGCGCTGTTTTCGGCTGCCTCCGTTAAAAGGGCCGCGAATTCATCTCCGCCGATACGGGCAATAATATCAGAACCGCGGAATAAACCTTTCAGGAGTCCGGCGGTTTCAATCAACGCCTGGTCTCCTTCCAGGTGCCCATAGGTATCATTAATAAATTTTAATTTGTCAACATCGGCAAAAATAAGGAACAAGCCCTTTTTTGTCCGGTCGGACAGTTTCAGGTGGTGCTCGGCCATCTGGATAAACCCCCGGCGGTTATAAAGTTCGGTCAGCTCATCAATCCAGGAAAGAACCCGCAGGGTATCCTCCATCTGTATCCGTTCCGTGCTGTTACGGAAAGCCATAACAACTCCGTCAATGTTTCCGTTAGCGC
The DNA here is from genome assembly GCA_026387085.1 of Candidatus Omnitrophota bacterium. Lineage (GTDB taxonomy): Bacteria > Ratteibacteria > UBA8468 > MWAK01 > MWAK01 > JAHJUB01. The sequence goes on along the minus strand of JAPLMK010000008.1, from coordinate 3,439 downwards.
CGACGATCGGAGCAACACTGTGGTCAATCGGTGTTTTTTGGCCGTTTCGGGCAACCAGAACATTGTGCCCGGACAAACTGAATACCGGTTTTTTATTCCGGATAGCTGTTCCGGTAATGTCAGAAATTTTTTCTCCGCTCTTTTCATTCACTAAATGCAGAATTTCCGCTAATGCCCGCCCGAGCGCTTCCGGCTGTTTCCAGCCGGTGAAGGTTTCCGCGACCGGGTTTAAGAACTTTATGCATCCCTGGGCATCGGTGGTAATCACCGCTTCGCCGATACTGCCGAGAATCGTGTCCAGCCACCGCCGGTTCTCGTTCAGTTCTTTTTCCAGCTTGTATTTAGAAAAGGCGATTTCAACCACAACACTCAGAGTTTTAACATCAACCGGCTTGATGATATAGCCGTACGCGCCGGTTGTTTTTGCCCGTTCAAGAATGGTTGAATCGTAAAAAGCGGTCAGGTAAATTACCGGAATACCGAAAAGACGGTAAATTTCTGCGGCGGCATCTATGCCGTCCTTTTTTCCACCCAGGTTGATATCCATCAAAAACAGGTCCGGATTTTTTTCCGAGGCGGCATTAACGGCTTCCTCGGCATAACGGACGGTAGGTAAAACTTCATAACCATAGGTTTCCAGGCTTTTTTTAATATACTGGGCCGTAATGCTGTCATCTTCGACAATTTGTATCCGTATCTTATCCATGCGAAATCGCCTCCTTTTTCGACCTGGGGAAGATAATCGTGAACTGGGCTCCTCCGTTGTTCCGGTAAGTTATTGTACCGTTCAACTGTCTGGTTAAACCTTCAATCAACTGCAGGCCGAGCGTAGCAACCTTCTTTAAATCAAAGTCCTCGGGTAAGCCGATTCCATTATCCCGGCAAACAATCACATAAGAATCCGTCCGGAGGTCAAGCGTGAAATCAAACCAGATATGCCGCTTTCTGTTGTCCCGAAAAGCATGCCTCAGGGAGTTGGTTAAAAGTTCATTGATTATTAAACCGCAGGGAATCGCGGTGTTGATATCCAGTAAAATCCTTCTAATTCGGCGGGATGCATCATATGGGAGTGGCTTAAGTTAGCCGCTATGGTATTTATGTATTCGTCAAAATTAATATTATTAAGGCTCTCCGCTTGATGGAGCATGCCCTGCAAAAGCGCCATAGAATTTATCCGGTCATGGACATCTTTCAGTTGCCGGGAAATTTCCTCGTTTCCGGCCTGCAAAATCTGGAGTCCTAAAATACCGGCGATTGTCTGCAGGTTGTTTTTTACCCGGTGGTTAACTTCTTTGAGCAAAAGTTCTTTTTCCGCCAGGGATATGTTTAGTTTTTCTTCATATTCTTTGCGCGCGGTAATCTCTTTCGATAACTCCAGGTTGGCATTTATGAATTGGCTGGTTCGCCGTAAAACTTTTTCCTCCAGTTCCGTGTTAAGTTTTTTAATTTCCGCATCCGCCTGCTTGCGCATCAGCGCCTCTCCGATGTACACGGCAACTTCTTCCATATTTTCAACCATATTGAGGGTGAAACATCCTTTGCGCCGGTCGTTAAGCTGAATTAGGCCAACAATTTTATTATTACACCGAATAGGCACCAGGGCAACAGAGGCGTAACCTTGATGGAGGCACTCATCCCGCGGATGCAATCTTGTATCTTGAAAAGGTATACCTGCTTCATCGTTTGTCCAACAACTACCACCTTTTGTGAAATAGGGGTTTGCCGGGTCGGTCTTACCGGAAACAACCAAACCGCAAGTACATTCCAGATTGAAGTTGCCGTCTTTGTCCCGGCACAATCCGCCATCCGCGCTACGTTCAACCAGCGCGTTTTCCGTCCGCAGAAAATCCTCGGAAAAGCCTTGTTGGGCGAAATACGGGAAGTCATCCCCGTCTTGCAGGCGAATACCCACGGCATCAAGCCCGATCCGCGTCTTCAATACGGCCAGAACACGCTGAATTAAACCTTGAAAATCTTCTGATTCGCCTAATAATATTTGCATGACTTCCCGGCCCATTTCTTGATATATCTCCGCCTGCTTGCGCTCGGTGATGTCCTCGGAGATGCCCAGCAGGTATTTTGTGGTCCCGTCAGCTCCCCGGATGCAGACCTTCCGGGTATGGAGCAGGCGATTACCTTTCTTAGCCGTCAGGATCGGTTCTTCCGGGATGTCTATCATGCCGGCCTCTCCATCCAGCACTTCCCGGTCCTTGGCCATGAAATTAGCCGCCTGTTCGGGCGGGAAGAGGTCCAGGTTGTTCTTGCCGAGCAATGCTTTACGGTCATAGCCCAGGAGTTCCTCCCCGGCCCGGTTAAAGACAACAAAACGCAGGTCTTGCGCTTCTTTGAGGAAGATCATGAGCGGGACGTTTTCCACGACCGCATCAATAAGAGCTTTTGATTCCAGCAGTTCCTGCTCTGCTTTTTTGCGGGAGGTAATATCGCGGAAGTTCCATAACCTTCCAACAATCTTCTTGTTAATTATTTGCGGAGCCGAATAACGTTCAAAAAATTTGCCTTCTTTAAATTCTAAAATATCATAACTTATTTCAGTGTGATGGGTATATAATTTTTCAACCCCGTCTATAAATAATTCCGGGTTTTTGAGTTGGTTGCGGACATATTCTAAAAGTTTTTTATCATCGCCCGAAAACATCAGCGATTCCGGTATCTTCCACATCTTCTGAAAGCGCTTGTTGGAATTGATGATCTTCCCTTGCTGGTCAACCAACAAAATGCCGTCGGGCGTAGAATCAAAAATAGCATGCAACAGTGAAAAAGAATGCTGAAGCATCTCATCCGTCTGCTTGCGCTCACGCTCACCCTGCAGAATATGTTTACGGTTACTTTCCGCTATTTGCTTCCGCGGAAGATTGCTATCTTTAATAAGTTCTTCTTTAGTTTTATCCGTCATTTTTATTCCCTAGAATTAAACTCCTTGGTCTTTAAGCCACACGTTGCAAAAATTATATTTTGGGGTCCCACTCTCATAAGCAGAGCAGAAACCTCTCTGTATTTACAATACCGTATTATATCCCCTATTACCCTATTATATCAAGAATATTCAAGACTTGGAGAGGTAATTCCTCGCGAAAATCACAATTTCTGGACAGAAAAACTGAGATTTTGTCCATTTTTGTCCGGTCATTTTCGGCTTGAAATTACGTAACTCTTTGAGAAACAAATAGATATAAAGTGTCCACCTCTTTTAGGTGGACATTGGCGAAAATTACGTTTATTAGCTTTGTTTTACCAATATATCTTAACCTATATTGATTAGATTACTTTAGAAATTGTTTCTACACCTTTGCTAATAATCCGCGAAACATAAAAAAGGCCGCAGCCAGAATGCACAATGCTGCCCATAAGTAATCTTTTTTTAAACCTTCCTTCATATAAAATATACAAAACGGCACAAAGACTGCTAAAGTTATCACCT
>JAPLMK010000079.1 GCA_026387085.1 Candidatus Omnitrophota bacterium | reverse complement strand
CCTTAAGCCAGGCGCGGGACCGGGCCCGTCAGGCAACCTGCACCAACAACCTGAAGCAACTCGGCTTGGCTTTGCTGATGTATTCCGGTGATTACGACGAGTGGATTCTGCCGGGCAGTACCACCTATCCAAACTGGTGGGACAATTCCCAGAGACAGGAACCGTGGTTCTGTTTATTGGGTAACCTTGCGACGGCTTACGGAGGTGGAGGAAAAGGTACTCTTGACTACGGCATTATCATGAGATTTGGGGGAGCGGGCTCAAAGGGGATGGGCTGTCCTGCGCAAACATTATCCTGGGCTTACTCCGATTATACGGCAAACTATATTCTTGTTGGTAGCGCAGCAAACGGAGTCGACCCATCCCTGGGCCCGAAACCGCATAAATTGTCTGCGGTTTACAACTCCTCTATCGCTCCCTGGATAATGGATAACGGACGCGGCGGTTATGTCAATCTCGGCGTAAGCGATGGCGCTTACTACGAATGGGCTCCGGAAGGCAACAACGATCAGCAGTGGAGGCATAACAACAAAAAGTATGCCAATATCCTTTACGTGGACGGCCACGTAGTTTCAAAGACAAAAGCTGAAATGAGCGGTACATTTGGCGCCGGATTTAATCCATAAAGTCAGTAATCCAAGCGCGTAATCGCAGCGCAACTTGCGCGATAAGGGCACACGGGGAGGGCGGGGTTTCTATCTGCCCTCCCCTTTTTTCGGTATTATCGTTTTTAAATTCATTACTGCTATTTAACATATTAATCTGTCATTCTGAGTGAAACGAAGAATCTGACGTATTTTGTCATCCTGAGGGAACCGAAGGATCTCAACCGCTAACAACGAGATTCTTCGCTATCGCTCAGAATGACATAGTATGTGTTCAGAATAACAGAAAAAGTAAAACAAGGAGGATAAGATGAATAAAAAATGGCTGGTTATAGCAACAATCTTCCTGGGTCTTTTAATCAGTATCCCTTCCTTTGCCGGAGAGGGAAAAGGGCCGGTTTGCTCTCTGAATTTTGACCAGGGGGAAGGGCTGGTTATTAAGGACGCCAGCGGTAACAATAACAACGGACAAATTCTCAACGAAAATATAAGGAAATACTCGCCGGGGGGCAGGCACATCCTTTCTTCCTCCAACACTGTCACTTCCGGGGTTAAACCGGAAAACCTGCGGGCGATGATAGAAACCGCAAAAAAATACGGCTCCTATCCGCTTACCTGATAATTCAGGAACCTTCCTTAAGATAACCGGTTCCGGTAATCCTGATACCCGAAAGTCCGCACAACCCGCACCTTGCCGGTCTTCGGCTGATAACAAGCGATAGCCGGCAACCGGACTCCGTTAAAGGTATTGTTCTTGACCATCGTATAGTGCGCCATATCCCGGAAAATAAGTTTTGCGCCAATCTTTAACGGCTTACGAAAAGAATAGTCACCGATTACGTCGCCGGCTAAACAGGTAAGCCCGGCCAGCCGGTAAGTGTAAGGGTATTCTCCCGAATCTCCCCCGTTAATAATCTTTGGGCGATAAGGCATTTCCAGTACATCGGGCATATGGGCGGCCGCCGAGGTGTCCAGAACCGCAATCTCCATTTCGTTGCGCACAATATCCAGGACTTGCGCCACCAGGACCCCGGTATTCAGGGCAATTGCCTCGCCCGGTTCCAGGTAAACCTCGCACCCGTAACGTTTCCGGAATGATTTCACCAGCCGGCAAAGTTTCGCCACGTCATAATCCGGCCGGGTGATATGGTGTCCGCCTCCGAAATTCACCCAATCCATACCCTTCAAATATTTACCAAATTTAGCTTCCACCGCCGCAAGCGTCCTTTCCAGCGCGTCGGAATTTAATTCGCAAAGAGTGTGGAAATGAAGTCCGGATATTCCGTCAAGTTCTTCCGGTTGGAACTCCCGGGCGGTGACCCCGAGCCGGGAATATTGGCCGCAGGGGTCGTAAAGCGGAACTTTAACCTCAGAATGCTGAGGGTTGACCCGGATGCCGCAAATTATCTTTTTGGGGCACCTCTTAACCAGCGGCCGGAACTTCCGCCACTGGGCAAAAGAGTTAAAGGTAATATGGCTGCAATAAGATAGCAGTTCCTTAAATTCACCCTCCCGGTAAGCCGGGCTGCACAAGTGAACTTCCCGGCCAAACTCCTCAAAACCCAACCGCGCCTCATCCAGGGAGCTGGCCGCGGTTCCGGCCAGATACTTCCGGATAAGCGGAAAGGTATACCAGCACGCAAAGCCCTTAAGCGCCAGGATTATCTTGGCGCCGCTCCTATCCTGCACGGACTTGAGAACCTTAAGGTTCTTTTCCAGCAGGCCTTCATCCACAACATAACACGGCGTGGGGATATTTTCCAGGGGTAGTTTCATTTTTTGCTGTCATCCTCGCATCTCTTAAGCGGGGATCCAAACCTACAATGTGTGGATTCCCGATCTAAACATTCGGGAATGACATATTTTTGTGTCATGCGGGAATGACGCTATGTAATTTCTTTAATCGTCCAGGGCAAACCGTGGATGGTTAATTTTTCCATAAACGGGTCCGGGTCCATCTCCTCCACGTTAAAAACGCCTTTGCCCTGCCAAGCGCCGGTCAGCACCAGCATCGCCCCGATCATTGCCGGCACGCCGGTGGTATAAGAGATGGCCTGCGCCCCTACTTCCCGGTAGCATTCAGCATGGTCGCAGACATTGTAAATATAGATACTTTTTTTCTTTCCGTCTTTTACGCCTTCAATCAGACATCCGATATTTGTCTTGCCTTTATAATTTTTGCCCAGGGACGAAGGTTCCGGCAGAACCGCCTTCAGGAACTTGAGCGGCACAATCTGCTGGCCTTCAAATTCCACCGGGTCGATGCGGGTCATGCCCACGTTTTGGAGGACCCGCAGGTGGGTCAAATACTCCGCGCCGAAGGTCATCCAGAACCGTATCCGTTTTAATCCTTCAATGTTATTGACCAGCGATTCCAGTTCTTCGTGATACATCAGGTACATCTCCCGGACGCCAATCTCCGGAAAATCAAAACTCTTATGGATGGAAAGCGGGTCCGTTTCCACCCACTTCCCGTCCTCCCAGTACTTTCCGCGCTGGGTAATTTCCCGGATATTGATTTCCGGATTAAAGTTGGTTGCAAACGGATGGCCGTGCTCCCCGGCGTTGCAGTCCATAATATCCACCCTTTCAATAATGTCAAAATAATGTTTTTGGGCGTAGGCGCAGAAGATATTGGTTACGCCCGGGTCAAAACCGCAGCCCAGGAGCGCCATCACGCCCTTTTTCTGAAATCGTTCCTGGTATTCCCACTGCCACTTATAGCAGAATTTCGCTTCACCGGGCGGCTCATAATTGGCAGTATCCAAATAGTTAACGCCGGTTTCCAGGCAGGCATCCATAATCGACAAGTCCTGATACGGCAGGGCTACGTTGACAACCAGGTCCGGTTTAAACTCATTAATCAGGGCGACAACTTCCGGGCTGTTGTCCGCATCAACCCGGGCAACCTGAATAGGCCTGCCTACCTGCTCCTTGATTTTTTCGCACTTGGCCAGAGTCCGGCTCGCCAGCATAATTTTCGAAAAGACCTCGGATACCTGGCTGCACTTATGGGTTACGACTCCGCCGACTCCGCCGGCTCCGACAATCAACACTCTGCCCATTTGGTTATCTCCTTTAAAAATCCTGTCATTCCCGAATGTTTAAATCGGGAATCCATATTTTTTAAATGTGTAGATTCCCGCTTACTATCCGCGGGAATGACAACCTATTTTACCTTTTTGCCGCCCTAAACTTCAACCGTTACTAAACCCTCACCTTCATCCTCTCCCTTAGGGGAGAGGTACAGTGAGGGGGATAACGTCATTGCGAACCTGTCGTAAGACAGGCGGGGCAATCTCGTTGTATAATATCCTTAATCTCATATGGAAAAATTATTCATAATTGACGGAAACGCGGTCGCCTATCGCGCCTTCTTTGCGATTAAGAGCCTTAATACCTCCTACGGACAACCCACCAACGCGGTCCTCGGCTTTCTCAATATCCTGAACCGGATTATCCGGGAAACAGCCCCGGATTACCTCGCCTGCGCTTTTGACTCTCCCGGTGAAACCTTCCGGCACCGGGTCTTTGCCGAATACAAGGTTAACCGGCCCGGAATGCCGGAAGAACTAGTCAGCCAGCTTTCGCTGATTAAAGAAGTGCTTTCCGCCTACCGAATCCCCATCCTGGAGCAGTCGGGTCTGGAAGCAGATGACATCCTGAAGGACCTGGCGGTAACGGGCTCCGAAAAAGGCCTCCAGGTTTATATCGTTACCGCCGACAAGGATTTACTCCAACTGGTCTCCGAACGGATTAAGGTTTTTCACCCCCAGACCTACGAAATAATGGACCGGGAAAAGGTGGAAGAAAGATTTGGCCTGCCCCCGGAAAAGATTTCGGACTTAATGGCGCTTACCGGGGACAGCATTGATAACATTCCCGGCGTCAGCGGCATCGGAGACAAGACCGCCGTCCCCCTGATTCAGCAGTTTGGTTCCATTGAAAATCTTTACCAGCACCTGGAGGAAGTGGCCAGCGAAGCGGTCCGCCGGAAATTAGTTGCGGGCAAAGAATCGGCTTTTTTGAGCAAAAGATTGGCTACGCTTTTGGGCACGCCTTCTTTTACTTCTGTTCCTTCTGATTTTTCCCAATACCGCCTCCAGGACCCGGACAAAGAAAAACTGGCCGGAATATACCGCCGGCTTGAATTCCGTAAATTACTCAAGGATGTAGCGGTTGAACCTACCACCGATTTTCTTTTACTCCTCTCCTCCTCTCCCCACGGGGGAGAGGATAAAGGTGAGGGGGAAAATAAAAAGAGAGGCGCGGTGGATATTGTTGACTTCCCTGTTCTCCTCCAAAACCCGGAACCATACCTCTCTGCCCTGGCTTCCCCGGATGTTCTTAAGGCCGGTTCCAACCTTAAAGATAAACTGCGCCAACTCACCTCTCCCCACCAGGGAGAGGGAAAGGGCGAGGGGGGAATATATG
>JAPLMK010000025.1 GCA_026387085.1 Candidatus Omnitrophota bacterium | reverse complement strand
GTCAGGAGGTTGATGCCTTATGCCTAGGAGTACAAATAATCCGGCTGCGCGACAACGACACAAGAAGGTGCTGAAGCGAGCCAAGGGTTTTCGCCAGGCCCGCTCTAAATGGTACCAGTTTGCCAAGCAGTTTTCGGAGAAAAGTCTGGATTATGCCTGGCGTGGACGCCGGATACGGAAGCGTGATTTTCGTTCATTGTGGATTGTCAACATTAACGCGGCGGCGCGCGAACACGGCCTTTCTTACCGTCACTTCATTCACGGCTTGAAAGAAGCCGGAATTCTGCTTGACCGTAAAGTTTTGGCTGACCTGGCTGTTTCCGACCCGGCCTCTTTTCAGAAACTGGTCGAAACCGTTAAAAGCAAGGCGCCTTCTTCTCTCCAACCCGCGGCGTAAGATTTTACCGCAGAGCACGCGGAGTACGCAGAGAATTACTAAAAACGATAATCGTTATTTCCTTCCAGTTCACTTCTTTTCTCCAAACCTCTCTGCGGTCTCCGCGAACTTTGCGGTTCATTCTTTATTTTTTTATCTTCGACACTTCTCTTTTCCGCCCGAAAATCAACAAAACCGCCAGGGGTATATAACCAAGAAAATAGTAGTATCTGCCCGTTGGGATTGTTAAGGAAATAAAAGGCAGTTCGGATATGGACCGGGTAAGGTAGTAGAAGGCGGTGGAAAGAAAAAGAGCGGCCGGAGCGAAAATGGCTCCGGCGATGCCTTAAGGCGGAAAATGGTACGAAGAAAAGATTAGCAAATATACCCAGAACCTGAATGCTGCCAAAATGAAAAGCAACCAGCGGGATGCTGGCCAATTGACCGATAATTCCGGCGGAAAGGCTGGTTGCTAGCCAGTTTGGTAATGTCGGGAAGTAGCCCTTTATCCGGTCCGCGCCGACAATGAGACCCAGGGTGATGCCGAAGGTTAATTGCCATCCGGCATCGAGCAGGGAAAACGGGTTGACCAAAAGCAGGAGAAAGGCAGCAAAACAGAGGGCGTAAATTGCTTTGCTGGGGCGATTTAGAACTTTGCCCAGGTAGTAAAATCCGGCCATCAGTCCGGCGCGTACCACCGGAGCGGCTAATCCGCAAGCCAGGGTGAAGAGAAAGATGGCGGGAAGGCAGCAGAGAGCGCGCAGACGCGGGTGGAGCGGAAAAGGCGACAGGATAAGATGCAGGAAGAGCAGAAAGAAAGCGACATTGAAACCGGAGACAACCAGAAGGTGGTAAGTCCCGATTTTTCGGAAGGGTTCTTTTACAACTGCTTTCGGCTGGCGCAAGCCGAATGACATGGCTTCCAGGATGGAGGCCTGCGGTTCTTCCGGCACGGCCCGGGCCAGTTTATTCTTCAGGCGCGCTCTCAATTTGAAAGAAAAGGAAAGAATCCGGGAAAGTTTTTCGGTGCCGAAAACGGACAGGTCGGCGTTCTTGGGATAGGCGACCGCATAGATACGCTGACGGGCAAGATAGGCCGGGTAATCAAAGTTATTCTCCGCTGTCGGTTTTTCCACGACCACCCTCGCCCTTATTCGGTCTCCGTAGTAGAGCGGTACCGACCCATCTTTAAAGACCAGAAGCAGGTTTCCGCTGACCGGCCGGATGCTGATTGGTTCTATGATTGTTTCCAGTTGTATCAGCGCTCGGCTCTTTTCTTCCGCCGGGTTACTGATTACTGTTCCCTGGATGAGTATTGGCCCCCGGCTCTGAAACCGGCTGATGTCGGAAGGCAGGATACTCCGGTAGCGCTGGGT
>JAPLMK010000014.1 GCA_026387085.1 Candidatus Omnitrophota bacterium | reverse complement strand
GCGCCATCAGCCGGAATGAAAAGGAAAGAATCCGGGAAAGTTGTTGTGTGCCGAAAACGGACAGGTCGGCGTTCTGGGTATAGGCGACCGCATAGATACGCTGGCGGGCAAGATAGGCCGGGTAATCAAAGTTATTCTCCGCTGTTGGTTTTTCCACGACAACTCTCGCCCTTATTCGGTCTCCGTAGTAGAGTGGTGCTGACCCACCTTTGAAGACCAGAAGCAGGTTTCCGCTGACCGGACGGATGCTGACCGGTTCTATGATTTTTTCCAGTTGTATCAGCGCTCGGTTCTTTTCTTCCGCCGGGTTACTGATTACTGTTCCCTGGATGAGTATTGGCCCCCGGCTCTGAAACCGGCTGTGCCGAAAAAGAGAAAGCAAAGCAGCAAGAGGGAAGAAGCCAGAATATTTTTCCGGCGAGTGGTCACGGCGAATACCAAGAGCGATAATACGGCCAGGTAGAAGAAGAGGTAGGGATTTCGGGGAACTATTCCGGCGATTAAAATTCCGAAGATAAAGAAAACTAAACTACCCGGCAGTGGTTCAATCGGGAGTAATGCCCTCATAGACGATGCGTACTTCTCCGGCGATAAATATTTCCTGACCTTCCTGGCTGACGGTCAAGATTTCTCCGGAAGCCGCCTGAACTTTAACCGGCAGAATGATTTTACCGAGTTGCCGGAGCAGGAAACCGGTTGCCGCGGTTCCGGTGCCGCAGGAGAGCGTTTCGTCTTCCACGCCCCGTTCGTATGTTCGGATGAGGACGAGATTATCTTTTACTTCTACAAAATCAACGTTGGTGCCGGCCGGCGCAAATTTAGGGTGAAAACGAATTTTGCGTCCCAGTTCCGCTACCGGAAAATTCGCCAGGTCTTCAACCTCGATTATGGTATGCGGAACACCGGTATTGATGAAACTGGCCGTAAATTGTTTTTTGTCAATTTCTAAAGGAAAAGAGAGCGCTTGTTCCCGGGGTTCACCCAGGCCGGCGGTGACGAAATTACCTTGCACTTGTCCCCGGCGCAAGCCGGCTTTCGTTTCCACCGCGATAAAATGTTCTGCTTCGGCCAGTTTTTTGCGGACCAGGTAAAGCAGAAAACAACGCAAGCCATTGCCGCACATTTCCGCTTCCGAACCGTCCGGATTGAAGATGCGCATGCGGTATTCGGCCTGATTTTTTTCGTAGTGCGACCCTTTCAGGGTCGCTTGTTCCAAAAGAAGCAGGCCGTCGGCTCCGACGGATAGATGCCTTCGGCATAAATCCCGCGCCATTTGAGCCGGGTCAATAATTTTTTCCAACCGGCTATCAATGATGATGAAGTCGTTTCCGGAACCGACCGCTTTGGTAAAAACCATATTTTTATTTTAACATTTTCGGTGGCCCGCCGCAAGAATTTAATTTTAATTAAAGAAAAGAACCGGTTATTTTTGTTTGACGCTTTTAACTGCTACAGCGTATAATATTACCCTAATGTATCAGGCGCTGCGCGGTACGTATGATCTTCTTCCGGACGAGGCGGAACGCTTACGGTCTTTTCTCAACCGGGCGATTTCCATTTTGGAAAGAGCCGGTTTTCGGGAGATAGAAACTCCCATTATTGAAGAGGCGCGTCTTTTTGACCGGTCAGTCGGGGAAGGCAGCGATATTGTCAGCAAGGAGATGTATACTTTTCCGGACCGCAAAAACCGGCTTCTGGCCTTGCGGCCGGAAGGGACCGCGCCAATTGTTCGGGCCTGCATCGAACACAATATTTATTATGCTAATCCTTCCGTTCGCCTCTACTATTTCGGTCCGATGTTCCGGTATAATCGGCCCCAGAAAGGACGATACCGGCAATTTCTCCAGTTGGGAGTGGAAATTTTTGGTTCCGAAGCGGCTTATACCGACGCGGAATGTTTATATCTTCTCTCCGAAATTCTGAAGGAGGCCGGGACCGGTTCTTTTTGCGTGGAACTTAATTCCCTGGGATGCAGAACCTGCCAGGATAATTACGGAAAGACCCTGGCGGAATTTTTAGAAAAAAGAAAAGAGGAACTTTGTGAAGATTGCCGGAACCGTCTCCAAAAAAATCCGCTGCGGACCCTGGACTGCAAGACGTTGATTTGCAAAGAAATTTTGCAGGATTCTCCGGCGATAAAGAATTCTATTTGTATCCCTTGTGAAGAGAAATTTAAAGAGGTTTTGCGGTATTGTGATATGTTAGGCGTGAAATATCGGATTAACGATAAGTTGGTGCGCGGTCTCGATTATTATACCCAAACCGTTTTTGAAGTGATAGCGGAAGATGGAGGAAATGCCATCGCGGCCGGTGGCCGTTACGACAAATTGGTCGAGGATATGGGCGGCAGGCCGACTCCGGCTATCGGTTTCGCCTTTGGCTTGGAACGTTGTTTATTTAATTCGGTCCGGGCGGTTGAGCCGAAGAAAAAAGGAATACGTTTAGTTTATTTGGATAAGCCGGGTGAGACCAGGGCCCTGGAGAAAGCGTTTAAACTTATGGTTGCTTTGCGCCGGCAGATTGAAACACCGGTTACCCTTTCGTCTAAGGAGGGGAAAAAGATCGGAAACCAGTTAGCGATGGCCGATAAGGATAATTGCCGGTTTGCTTTAATCTTCGGACCGGAAGAGATAGAGAAAGGTGAAGTGATTTTACGTGACCTTGATTCCGGTACGCAGGAGTCATTAAAAGAAACAGATTTAACGGAAAGGGTAAAAAAATGCTGAGAACGGTGACTTGCGGGGAATTAGCCATTAATAATTTAGGCAAAGAAGTAATCCTGGCCGGTTGGGTTGCGTCTCGCCGGGACCACGGCGGCATCATCTTTGTTGATCTGCGGGACCGTTACGGAGTGACGCAGGTGGTTTTTAATCCGGAATCACTTTCCCCTGATTGTTTTCAGCAGGCATCTTCGCTTCACAGCGAAGATGTAATTCAGGCCAAAGGGAAGGTTGTGCACCGGCCCTCCGGAACGGAAAACAGCCGGATTACTACCGGTGAGATTGAGATTGCCGTCTCCGAAATAGCGATTTTGAACCGCTGTCCGTCATTGCCTTTTGAAATTGGTGACGAGTGTTCGGTTTCGGAGTCGGTCCGGCTGGCTTATCGCTATCTGGACCTCCGTCGGCCCGGGATGCAGCGGAATTTAATCTTGCGGCATAAGGCCGCAGTTGCGGCCCGGAACTTTCTGTCCGAGCAGGGTTTTGTGGAGATTGAGACCCCGCTTTTGACCCGGAGTACGCCGGAAGGGGCCCGGGATTTTCTGGTTCCCAGCCGATTGGAACCGGGTAAGTTCTACGCTCTGCCGCAGAGCCCGCAATTATCCAAACAAATTCTGATGGTGGCCGGGTTTGACCGTTATTTCCAGTTGGCGCGGTGCCTGCGCGATGAAGACCTGCGGGCGGACCG
>JAPLMK010000120.1 GCA_026387085.1 Candidatus Omnitrophota bacterium | reverse complement strand
ACTGGCAAGTTCGGGGCACTGCCGCCCAGGCGCTGGGAGAATTGAAAGAAATTCGCGCCACGGAAGTTTTGATTGCGGCGCTTAAGGATAAAGTTCCTTTTGTCAGGCGTTCTGCGGCCTGAGCGCTGTTCGTATAAAATTTTATTCTTGCCGCTTGTCTTGGCCGAGTACATCAATTCATCGGCCGCTTTAATTGCTTCACCGGCGGTCTGGGGCGGAGTGTCATAACAGACCACCCCGGCGCTGAAGGTGATTGGCCACTGGTTATTTTTTGCGACTTCCAGCAAGGTTTTTTGTAACCGGTCAATTACTATCCGGGTTTGCTCCAGTTTTGTTTCCGGCATGAAGACGGCAAATTCGTCTCCGCCCAGCCGCGCCACCGTATCCATTGTCCGCAGGTTTTTTTTCATTGTTACGGCTATCAGGTGCAGAAGGTCGTCGCCGGCTTTATGCCCCTGGAGGTCGTTGACGGCCTTGAAATTATCAATATCCATATATGCTATCGCAAAAGAGCGCTTGTAACGGCGGGCGCGGGCTAATTCGTGAGAAAATCAGTCCGGGCTAATTCCTTCTCGTGAAGCAGGGCGGTTTTAAGCGCGGAGACGAGATAAATCAGGATTAGGAATACGCCCATTTCCATAACGACGTTCCAGCTGGAAATCAACGGGCTGGCGTAAAATGGCAAGGGATGAACGGGCCGGGTCAGCATATCGGATATAAACCAGCCGGCGGTTGAGATGATGGCAAGCAAAATACCCATATGTCTTCCGGCAATCCAGACGACCATCAGGATGGGAACCAGGTAAAGAATTAAAAAAGAAAGGTCCGGGTTGGAGAGATAATCCATGGACGCGAAAAGGATGGTAAGAGCCACTGCCAGCGCGGCCAGGTACGGCCGGGTCCTATTTTCCAGTAAATCGTTTATATCCGTCATAGATTTTCAATAAATTGTTGGTTAATCCTGAAAACCGGAATATTTAGAATGCCAGATAATATCGGTGTCAAGACCGGTTCCCCCCTGCACTTTATTGGCGCCGTAACTGGTAATCTGGTAAGGTTTTCGGGCGGAAACCAGCGGAGTATCAATTCCGGCATCTTCGCAAATCAGGTAAGGAATTGTCCAGGGGTCGTTCAGTGAAAAATCTTTTTTCAGGTACGGCCCTTTCCAGAATCGGGGGCTTATTCCGGAAGGCGCGGTTTGTGAGCGCAGGTCTGGCAGGTTAAGGGTATAGAATCCGGTGTCGTATTTTTCCATCTCTACCGCCATTGAGATTTGAATTATTTCCGTCTTTGCCTGGGCTACGGCGGCCCAGGTTTCAACCCGGGAAACTATTGCCACTGATGAGACGGCCAGCAACAGGATGACGATGGCCGCCACCAGTAATTCCAGCGAGGTAAAGCCATCTTGTGAGTTCCGGAGGCGAGACACTTTTTGGTCATTCCCGTGAATTGTAGCGGTGCGATTTATCGCACGTATTATAACAGGCGGTAATTCATGTCCCCCGTCTAAAACATGCGGGTGTAGATTTAAAAGTTTGGATTCCCGCCTAATACATGCGGGAATGACAGCATTTTTTTGCGTGTGAAAGACAGCGTGTTTTTTATTTAGCCTGGTCATGGTTATTTTTGTTGGGTCTGGAGAGGACGGAATCGATTAAATTTAGCGCCTCATCCAGTGTTTTACGGCCGGCAACTAATTTCTGTCTGTCTGATTCGTTTGCCGGCTCAATTTTTTTCAAGAGTTCGGAAGTTTCTTTAACCTGGGTTGCTAACCGGATGTAACGGTCTCTTTCCGAGGTAACCAGAATATTGAATTCATCCACGACATCTTTCAGAAAATCATGGTTTCTGACCTGGACGCTTTCCGGCCAGAGACCCTGGGTCATGCCGGTTATCGTTTTACGAAGACGGTAAGCGGGTCCGGCGATGCGGTGTGACAGGAACATCTGAATCCACGCCACCAGGAAAAGAAGCACCACTCCCGGAATGGCCAGCGTCCAGAATAAGCGCGAATTTACATCACGCAGTAATTGCGGTATTTGGGTTTCCCGGGAAATTTGATTTAAGACCAGCGACCAGATTGTATAATAGGTAATCAGCCAGGCGGTTATCATGCCGATGCCAACTGCCCAGACCACAAATCCGGAATGGGATAGTTGCAGGGGCCGGTCGATCAGGTATCTTCTCCGCAGTAACGATGGTTTTCGGGAATTTTCAGTTTTCATAGCACCTCCTTAGTTGTTCCAAGAGTATTGTAAAAATTAACCAAAAACCTACCACGGAGACACTGAAAACGGCGGAAACACTGAAAAAGATTTAATTCTTAATTCTTTGCTTTATTCCTAACTCTAAATTTCTTTTCTCCGTGTTTCCCCTTCTTCTCGCCAGAGTTCGGCGAAATCTGACGACCGTGCTTCCGTGGTATTCTTTTTATTTTTTGTCAGTACTTGTGTAAAGACAGATTCGGTTTTTTCCTTTTGATTTTGCCTGGAATAAAGCCTGGTCCGCCCTTTCCATCAGGCTGTCTGAGCCCTGAGCGTCTTCAGAGTAGGAAGCGATTCCGATGGACAGTGTCAGGTTGCCGCAACCGCCATTTCTGGTTGGGAAGGAATAATTATTTACGGCATCTTTAACCCGCTGGGCGACATTTTTTGCGTTTCCGGCATTCGTCTGGGGCAGAAGGTAGATAAATTCATCGCCGCCGTAGCGGGCGACGATATCTATCTTCCGCAGGGCGTTTTGGGCGATTTCGCCGATTTTTTGCAAAGCGTCATCTCCCATCAGGTGCCCGTTCTTGTCCACGTAATCCTTAAAGTTGTCAATATCCGAAAACATTATGGAAAAAGAAAGAGAAAATCTTTTCGCCCGTTCCAATTCTTCATTGAGCCGGAGGTAAAATAACCGGCGGTTATTTAGTTTTGTAAGCGGGTCCATGGTTGAATTTTTTTCCACCTCCTGATGCAGAAGGCTGTTTTCCATGGCGGTAGCCATCTGTCGGCAGAGTAGTTCCGCGGTCTCTTTTTTTCCGGGCGGAATAACCGCATCCAGTATCAAGAAGCCCCGTGATTTTTTGTCTGCTAACAGGTTAAGAATTTGCAGGTTTTGCCAGACGGATATTTCGCTGTTTCCGTTATTCCGGAAAGTTTGTTTTTCCAGGTTCAGGAGACAAACCGCTTCTTTTGGATGGAGAAACTGTTTTTCGTTCAAATGTCCGCTGATTATTTCCGCTGTTTTTACGCTTAGGTGGTAGGTAGCCGCGATTTCCTGGTTTTCGCTGTCCGGGCAGAGCAATATAAATCCCTTTTTTACCGGGAGAAGGCAAGCCAGCCCGGCGAAACCGCCCCGGATTATTTTTTTTAAATTCAAAGATTCGGAAATTTTATGGCTAGTCATCACCAGCAGGTTCAAGTTGGTATTGCGTTCTTCCAATTCTTTTCTTGTTTGAAGGTATTTTTTAGCTTCATATTCGACGACCAGGAAGAAAAGGTAAAGAAAAAACGCCACCAATAACAGGAAAGGAAAGAACTGCTTGAGCAGGAAAGAAATATTTTCGTCGGGGAAGAACCACATGATAAGCAGGATGATGAACAGTTCAATGCAGATTAAGATGAAATACTTGGCAAAACGGTAGTAGCGCGGAAGGAAGAGGGTGGACGGCGCTCTTTTTTCCCGCAGAAATCCCGGTTGTTTTTTCATCTTGATAACTTTTTACTTTACCACGGAGACACTGAAAACGGCGGAAACACTGAAAAAGATTTAATTCTTAATTCTTTGCTTTATTCCTAACTCTAAATTTCTTTTCTCCGTGTTTCCCCTTCTTCTCGCCAGAGTTCGGCGAAGTCTGACGACCGTGCTTCCGTGGTATTCGGTTTAGAATAATTTACCTGCTACTTTACCACCGCGCCTTGAGCGGCGGAACTGACCGTACGGCTGTAACGGTAGAGGTAGCCTTCCGTGACTTTCGGTTCCCGGGGTTGCCACGATTTTTTCCGTTTTTCCAGTTCAGCTTCGGAAACCTTAAGATTCAGCCGTCGTTGAGGCAGGTCAATTTCAATTATATCGCCGTCCATTACCAGCGCGCAAGGGCCTCCGGCCGCCGCTTCCGGTGAGATGTGTCCGATTGCCAGGCCGCGGGTTCCCCCGGAAAATCGTCCGTCGGTGAGAAGCGCCATCTTGTTGTCTTTTCCGGAGCCGACCAGGGCGCTGGTTACGGAAAGCATCTCCCGCATTCCGGGGCCGCCTTTCGGTCCTTCGTAGCGGATGAGTATGACGCTTCCTTCCGCAACCTGATTTTCCAGGATTGCCTTCAGCGCTTCCTCTTCGGCTTCAAATACCCGGGCGGGTCCGGTGTGAGTGAAGTGGTCTTTGTTAACTGCCGATTGCTTCACAACTGCTCCATCCGGAGCCAGGTTTCCAAAAAGGATGGCGATGCCGCCTTCGGGGCTGTAGGGGTTTTTAAAGGGCCGGATAACTTCCGGGTCAACTGAACGGGATTGAGAAACTATTTCCCCGATGGTTTTTCCGGAGACAGTTTGGGCCGAAAGGTCAAGCAGGTTTGCTTGCGCCAGTTCTGAAAGAACGGCCGGTATCCCGCCGGCCTGGTCCAGGTCTTCCATCCGGTGCGCGCCGGATGGCGAGATGTGGCAGAGGTTGGGGGTTTTTTTGCTTATTTTATCAAATTCAGCCAGCGAAAAGTCAATGCCGGCTTCGGCGGCAATTGCGGGAAGATGCAAAACGGTATTGGTTGACGCGCCTAAAGCCATATCCAGAACAATGGCGTTGGTAAAAGCAGTCGAGGTGGCAATTTCCCGGGGTTTTTTGTTTTCCCGGACCAGTTCCATTACCTTCATTCCGGCTTCTTTCGCCAGGCGAACCCGGCGGCTGTCAACTGCGGGAATGGTGCCGTTGCCGGGC
>JAPLMK010000007.1 GCA_026387085.1 Candidatus Omnitrophota bacterium | reverse complement strand
TAGGGGGTCCTGAAAAGAACAACCGGGGGCGGGTGGGAAATTGAAATTAATGTGGCTTAAATGAGGTAAAAATTTGTGCCAGATTTGTGCCATGTTGCTATCCAAAACGGTATAATTCTGTACAATTCTGTACAACTCGGAAAAGTGGCAAGACTGTTGTCAGACAACGGATTGGCTTGTGTATTGCGGGTCTACGAAAAGGGCTCCGGGGCCATTGGCAAGGTCGTACTCTACTGCTTGAAATAAAACCTGCTATGATTGGTGTTGGGGTGTTTATGGCAAAAGAAGGGTGATAAGTTAGGGTGAAAAGGCACAGCGAAACCCGAGGCAGCTATCCCAGTATGACGGTTTAAGCCCGTTGCGAACCTCTGAACGGCAGCTGTCAGCGGCGTAACCCCAACCGCCACCGCGTACCGAGTGAAGGTTACCGCTTGCGGGACCCGGCGGGTCGTTTTTAGGGCCGCCTGTGTAATAGTTGGGGTCGTACCAGTCACTGCACCATTCCCAGGCGTTACCGTACATATCATAGAGACCGAAAGGGTTGGGTTTCTTGGCGCCGATTGGATGAGTTTGGTTGCCGGAGTTGATGGAGTACCAGGCGCAATCGTTCAGGTCCGCTTCGTTGTCTCCGAAGTAATATTTGGTTTTGCTTCCGGCTCGGACTGCTTTTTCCCGCTCTGCTTCGGTGGGCAGGCGGTTGCCGTAGTAGTTGGCGTAGGCGGTGGCATCGTTCCAGGAGACAGAGACGATGGGGTGGGTTTCAATCCAGCCCCAGGAGGGGGCGGTAGGCATGTTCCGGCCGGTTGTACGGCAGAAATCACGGTATTGAGCTACGGTTACTTCGTATTTGTCGATGTAATAGGCGGAGAGGAAGACCTTGCGCTGGGGGTGCTCGTTGTTTACTCCTTCGCCGGAATGGGAACCCATCAGGAATTGTCCGGCCGGTATGAGGACCATCTCTGCTCTCTTTTTCTGTCTGATTTCGGCTCTTCCTGGTAAAATCCTAATGCATCGGCGTAACTGCTGGCCTGAAAGGCGGTTTCTCCCTTATTGTAATAATATTGGAATTGCCCGGCGGATTCTTTTTGAGCAGCAAGACGTTTTTCTTCAAGTTTTTTTTCTGATTCCTGCTGTACTTTTTTTGCGCTTATTAGGCTCTCTTTTAATCCCTGCAATTTATCGGATTGCTGAATTTCTTTTTGTTTTTCGGTCTCTTTTTGAGCAGCAAGCCGCATTTCTTCAAGCGCTTTTTCCGCGTCCTGTTGTAATTTCTCGGCTCTTTTTGCTTTTTCTTCCGCTTCCTGCAGTTTTTCGGCTTGTAAAATTCCCCTTTGAGTAGCGAGGCGCATTTCTTCAAGTATTTTATTTGTTTCCTGCTGTAGTTTCTCGGCCTTGGCCACTCGTTCTTCTGCTTCCCGTAATTTTTCGGCCTGCCGGATTTCTTCTTCCCTGTTTTCCTCTTTTTCTTTTTGCGGTTGTGGTATCAGGAGCGGTAATCCTGCTGCCGGCTCCGGTAACTTTTCGGCCGGTAAGGTTTCTGTTGGTTGTATATTTTCGGCTTCTTTTTGTTGCTTCAGTGTTGCCAGTCGTAATGTTTCTTGAGACATCTTTTTGTTGGCTGCTGCTTTGTTGAAGGCGAAATACGAAATCAATAAAATTATAAGCAGGGAGAATAAAGCCAAAAGTTCAACCATGCTTTTAGTTTTTGAAGGCGATTTTTCGCTCTCTTCCTCTGCCGTCTTGCTTGTTTCACCGGGCTCTTCTTTTTCTTGCTCTTTCGGAGAAGGAGTTTCCTGAATGGTGGGTTTATCAAAAATGGCGTGGCAGTGGGGGCAGGTACAATTAATTACGTATTTTTCGTCCAGTTCTTTACCACATTTTGGACAGGAATATTTTTCCGGCATTTTTTCCGTTCAAGTCCCTTGTTAAGAAGTATAGTGCGAGGGGGGGGAGTTGGCGCCTCTCGGCTTTCACTACGCCTCGGGTCGGCCCCCCGCTGCCGATACTGCCTATTCGTCGTATCGGCTGACTTCGCTCCGTTCAACTCCCTTCTTGTTATAAAAGCGGTGCGAGGGGGGGGAGTTGAACCCCCATGGAATTACCCACCAGATCCTAAGTCTGGCGCGTCTGCCAGTTCCGCCACCCTCGCGTTATCTTCATTTTGTTTTTTAGGCGAGGCTTGTTTATTTTTTAATAGAGGGGCCAAGCCCCTCCTTTTAACTTATAAGGTATAGATTCCCGCTTACTATCCGCGGGAATGACATAGGTTGTTATGGAGTCCCGCTTACTATCCGCCTACGCTAAAGCTACGGCGAGACACAGTCCGCGGGAATGACAGTATTTTTGAGATTGCCGCGGCGCAAACAGCGCGCTTCGCAATGACAACTTTGGTACGCCGTGAAGGAATCGAACCTTCAACCTACTGATTAAGAGTCAGTTGCTCTGCCGATTGAGCTAACGGCGCGTAAGCGATATTTTCCTGTAATTTTATCTTAAATTCGCTTGAATGGTCAAGTTTCCGAGGTTAATATTGAGGGTAATTTGACCGTTTTGTTTTTTTTGGGTAAAATATTTTCAAAAATGGAAAAATTAAGCAAAAGAATTTCCCGGCCGGTTGAAGACGGAAGAATAATTCTGAATACTGTCCGCAACAGCGGTTGTATCAGCCGCGTCGGACTGCGTAAGGCAACCGGGTTAAGGTTGGCTTCAATTACGCATGCGGTTTATCGGTTAATCAAGGAAAACCTGGTTTGCGAGGGTAAAAAGATTAAGCAAAAACCCGGAAAGGCCGGCCGGAATCAAGTGCTGCTCGAGTTGAAACCAAAATCACGTTACGCAATCGGCGTTGAATTAGGGCACGGATTTTTTGAATTTTTAGCGCTTGACTTAACCGGAAATCAGACCGGTTTGAAAAAGATACCGTACGAGAGAAACCTGGGTAAATTAAAAATTCTGCAAAAATTGGTTGAAGCCGTATCACGATTTACCCGCGAAAATGCTATTTTCCGGAAAGATGTTGTCGGGCTCGGTTTTGTTGACCCGGGTGTTGTTGACGTCCGAAACGGAATTTCTCTTTTTTCGTCTCTTATCCCCGCTTGGAGAGACGTGCCTACTCGTCAGTTTCTCGAAAAGGAGCTTCAGGTTAAGGTCTATCTTTTAGGGAGTTCCCAGGCAACGGCCCTGGCGGAAAGCGTTAAAGGCGCCGGGAAAGGGTATGATGATTTTATACGCGTTGAATACGGCGAAGGGATTGCCTGCGGAATTGTCAGCGGGGGTAATCTGATTAGAGGTTCTTTGGAAATGGCCGGAGAGTTGGGCCATTGCCATTTTTCGGGAGACCAGACCCCCTGTCACTGCGGTGGTTTGGGTTGTCTGGAGGCAATCTGCGCGCTTCCGGTTTTGGCCAAGAAGGCAAGGTTGCTTGTTGAAGCGGGTAGGAGTTCACTTCTGCTGGAAAGGGCCGGCGGGAAGCCGGAAAAGATAAACGGGTTAATGATTTTAGACGGTTTTAAAAACAATGACCGTCTTTGTCGACAGATTTTGGGAGAAGCCGCTTCTTGTTTGGGCGGCGCCATATCAAATGTCGTAAACATTTTCAACCCTCAGTTAGTTATCCTGGATAAGAATTTTGCCCGGGCCGGTGATTATTTTCTGGAACATCTGAAGCAGATTATTCGGAGCGGAACTTTGATGGGCGGGAAGTATCTGGAGTT
>JAPLMK010000035.1 GCA_026387085.1 Candidatus Omnitrophota bacterium | reverse complement strand
CGCATTATTAAACAATAACACAATTCAACAATTACAAGCGGTCCGATAATACCGGAGCGTTATTGGATAAGAAACAAACTTTGTAAAAAATTTTCGGAAAGAGAAGATGGCGGGCGGATATTTTACCGGGCTCTTGCTGGTTTTTGATTTGATTGTAATCGGAATTCAGGCCTGGTATATCCTGAGTATAAAGGTCGATGGCGAAATTGGTAATCTGCGGTTTGTCTTTCTGCTCTTGATTTCCCTTCTGTCCCTGCTTGTCGTAATCACTCCCTTTGTCGGAGCCAGGGTAGCGCCGAATTTTCTCATACTTATTTTTCTATTTTTACCCGTTCTTTCCCTGAAAGCCAGTCAGTTTTGGGAAAAGAAGCAAGGGGAGGCGATAGAGGCCGCGGCAATCCAGGAAGAGATAGGCAAATGGGAATATACGATCCAAAAAGACCCGGAGCATACCGGCGCTTATATCCGGATGGGTGAACTGCATTTGCGGCGGGGCGAAAAAGATAAGGCGCTGGCGTATTATAAGAAAGCGCTTTCTCTGAGACCAGATGACCCCGGGATAATTGAGCAGATTTGTTTTATTGAGAAAAAGATGGAGATGATGCCTAAACTTACAAAATCAGACCTGGGGATTGTTAAGGCAGAGTTTAAAAAGTTTCCGTTAGTTTTTGGCTTGGCCATCGGCGCGCTCTTTTTTATATATCTGCTTAGTTTATTGCCCACGTCGGTACAAATCATTCTGGTTATTCTTGTCCCGGTTGTTCTCTTTTTCCGCTGGGTTATGAAGCCGTAACCCGGCGGATGAAGTATGGTAAAATAGTAGATATGGATTCCCGCCTGCAACAATACGTCGGATAAATCCGACCGCTACAATCCGCGGGAATGACCGGAAAATATGGAAAAAGAGTGTAAGGCATCAACCAATAAAGCAAGCTGCACCTGCACCTACGAACCATGTAGCCGGAAAGGCCTCTGCTGCGAGTGTGTCATGTTTCACCGCCGGAATAAGGAGATCCCCGGTTGTCTTTTTCCGCCGGAATGGGAACGAAAATACGACCGGTCCATCGCCGCGTTTTTGAAGGCGTGGGGGAAGTAGGTATGTCGGTTTAGATTCCCGCTTACTACACGCGGGAATGACGCAGTCCTTTTATAGATGACATTATGAGAAAATACGATAATTCCTCCCGGGCGGAAGAAATTGTTCTCCGGAAATCCGGAAAAGCGATAATTTATCCGCCGACGGAAAAGATAAAGACGATTGAGGTTCCGGATTTTCCGAATTTAGGTAAATTTACCGCCGTGCGGTTTCTGGAATGGCTCCAGTTAAATCCGGAGGGCGTTGTTTCTCTGCCGACCGGCAAGACCCCGGAGCACTTTATTAACTGGACCGAATATTTTTTAGGGAATTGGGGCCGGAAGGAAGTTCAGAAGGAGTTGGACGGATGGGGGCTGGACCTAAAAAGAAAACCCGCGATTAATTCGTTCTTTTTCGTTCAGATTGACGAGTTTTTTCCGATGAACCCGGCGCAGGAGAATAGTTTTGCTTTTTACATCAATCGTTTCTATATCCGGCGGTTTGGTTTCAATCCGAAAAGAGCGCTCCTGATGGATACCTGGAAGGTAGGCGTTCCGGCCGGCCGGGATCTGGGCTGGGTTTTCCCGCAGGGCAAGGTGGACCTTTCTTTGCGGTTCCGAAAACCCGCCAGCGATTCGGAGCGGATGCAGTATCAGGCGATAATCGCGGCTGACCAGTTTGCGATGGAGTACGAAGCCCGGATAGAGGAGATGGGCGGTATCGGGTTTTTTCTCGGAGGTATCGGCCCGGATGGCCACGTCGGGTTTAATATCAGAGGTTCAGACCATTACAGCACGACCCGGTTGATACCTATTAATTACGAGACCGCGGCCGCAGCCGCCACCGACCTGGGCGGAATTGAACTTGCCCGGCAGAAAGTGGTAATTACCGTCGGTTTAAGGACGATAGCGCGGAATTCCTCGGCCACCGTTCTGATAACCGCGGCCGGAGAGAGCAAGGCAAAGGTAGTGAAAGATGCAATCGAGAGCGAGCCGTCGGTCTTGTATCCGGCAACTGCGCTTCAGGGTCTGTCCGGAGCCAGGTTCTACCTCACCACCGGCGCGGCCCGCCTGCTCACGGCAAGAAAGTACAATGAACTGGTGTCGCTTCCCGAAATTACTTATCCGGTTGCCGAGCGTATTTTAGTTGATATTTCCTCCCGTAAAAAAAAGCGGCTTACGGATTTAAAACCGGAGGATTTAAAAGGTGACCGTCTCGGGGAATTATTGTCGGAAAAGAAGATTGATTTGGCTTCTTTTTCCGTCCGGGCGGCCGATTCCCTGAAGGAACGGATTGAGAGGGCGGCCCAGGATATTGAGAACCTCACTTTTCTCCATACCGCGCCGCACCACGATGACATAATGCTGGGTTACTTCCCGTACATTGTGCACCTGGTCCGGTCGCCTAAAAATACCCATTATTTTGCCACCCTGACCAGCGGTTTTACATCGGTTACCAACTCCTACACGCTTTCACTGCTCGGAAATCTGGAAACCTTTCTGGAGAAAGGAGAACTGGCGCCGCTGATGGAACAGGGTTATTTTTCGCCGGATAACCTGACCAACCGTAACCGTGACGTTTACCAGTTTCTGGATGGAGTGGCCGCCAACAGTCAGGAGATGCAGCGGGAAGCAGAGGGGCGTCGGATGCTGCGTAACCTGGTGGAGTTGATACAAAAGGAAGCACCGAAAGAGTTAAGTCGTGAAGTCCGGCGGATAAAGGATTACTTTCAGAATAGTTACCCGGGGAAGAAGGATGCGCCTTTTGTCCAAAACTTAAAGGGCATGATCCGGGAGTGGGAGGAGGAACTGCTCTGGGGTCACCTTGGTTTTAACTGCGATAATATTTTTCACCTGCGGCTCGGTTTCTATACCGGTGATATTTTCACGCCCGAACCGGAATGGGAAAGGGACATCGAGCCGATTGTACAGCTCATGGAAAAAGTGAAGCCGGATGTCATCACGGTGGCCCTGGACCCGGAAGCCAGCGGCCCGGACACGCACTACAAGGTACTCCAGGCGGTTTCGGAGGCGCTGAAGGCATACCGGAAGAAGCACCCGGGCAGGAAGATTAAGGTCTGGGGTTACCGCAACGTCTGGTTTCGCTTTCACCCCTCGGAGGTTAACCTGTTTGTGCCGGTATCGATGAACTCGCTGGCGATTATGAGAAGCGCTTTTCATACCTGTTTTGGTTCCCAGCGCAGCGCTTCTTTTCCCAGTTATGAATATGACGGACCGTTCTGCGCCCTGGCTCAAAAGACAATGCTGTTCCGCGCTTACGCGCTTGCCGGGGTTTAAATTTTTTGCGCGAGATGACTCCGGAAGAGTTCTTCCGGGAGGAGTTGTCTTTGAAAAAACTCACCGAATCCTGATTGCTTTATCCGGTCTTTTTGGTGTATAATATATAGTTAAAAAACCATGGCGAATAATTTTGGCTGGTACTTGCCCACCGAGATAATTTTCGGAGATGATGCGCTCGTTAATCTAAAAAAAAAGGCGCAAAAGTTTGGGAAGAAGGCCTTTTTGGTGACCGGTAAGAATTTTGCCCGGAAGAGCGGCCTGCGGGATGAAATTGAGTTTTTGCTGGGCGAGGCGGAGATTGAGGTTAAAGTTTTTAGCGGCGCCATTCCGGACCCCGATACTAAAACCTGCGAGGAAGGCGCCAGAATCTGCCGTAAGGCCGGTTGTGATTTTATCATTGCCGCCGGCGGTGGAAGCGCGATAGATACCGCTAAGAGCATCGCAATTCTGGCGAAAAACCCCGGACGGCTGGAAAACTATTTTGGATTGGAAAGGGCAATCAGACCGCCTTTGCCGATTATCGCCATTCCCACCACCTCCGGAAGCGGGAGCGAGGTCACCCGGTACGCGGTAATTGTCGAGGCCGGTAAGAAAGAAAAGAAGACGATAAGCTGCGCCGGTATTTATCCCCGGTTATCTTTGGTCCAGCCGTCGCTCACCCTTTCCCTTTCGGGGTTTTTAACCGCTGCTACCGGAGTGGACGCTTTAAGCCACGCGGTAGAAGGCGCTTTAGGAAAAAGGATAATGCCGTTGAGCCTGGCCATCGCCCGGGATACGGTCAAAATTATTAAAGAGGCGCTTCCGCAGGTTATTGATAATCCGAACGATCCGGAAGGCCGGGAAAAGATGAGCCTGGCAGCCCTGATGGCGGGATTCGTTATTAATCAGACCGGTACCGTAATTGGTCACGGAATGGGTTATCCGCTTACGATTAATTACCGGGTTCAACACGGCGCTGCCAGCAGTTTAGTCCTGCCGGCAATTTTTGAATTTCTGGCTGGAAAAGGTTTTCGGGAGCGTATCGTTGAGGTAACCGGATGGGAAGACCCGGCTACCGGCTGGAGGGATTTTTGCCGGCAGATTGATTTACCGGTTTCGCTCCGGGAAGCGGGTGTTAAAAAGGGAGATTTAAAGAAGATAGCCAAAGAGGCGGTGGCAAATTGTCAGCGCTCCATGGACAACCTCGGGATTTTGCTTACGGAAAAAGATTTTTATGAAATATACCGGATGTCATTCTGAGCGCAGGGCGCGAAGAATCCCGTTCTTAATTACAGAACCGTTCGCATACGCTCCGGCTGACGCAGTAGGTTATCATGGAAACAGTTTTTTTGACGAAACTGACCGGCTTGGAGAATACCGTGGTTACCGTCGGTGTTTACGATGGCATGCACCTGGGACATCTGGCGCTCCTGAAGACGGTAATTACCGATGCCCGCAGTATTCAGGGGAAGAGCGTCCTGCTTACTTTCGGAGACCATCCGCGCCGGGTTATCCAGGGCGGAAAAGTTGGCTTAATCAACACCTCGGAGCAGCGCGCCGAAATTCTCGCTCAACGGAAGTTGGATTATCTCGCCCTTATTGATGACGAAGCTATTTTTAAGTATCCGGC
>JAPLMK010000057.1 GCA_026387085.1 Candidatus Omnitrophota bacterium | reverse complement strand
TCCGCGTGTTCCAAAACATGAAATACGGTGATAATGTTAAACAAAAGATCGGGTTCAAGGTCCTGCATAAACGCAATCCGGACAGGAGCATTCAATTCAGCGACGGAATATTGCGCATAGCCTTCATTCGGCTCTATTCCGCGGGCATTAAAACCGAGCCCGCGCAGCATGTAAACAAATACTCCGGTTCCCGAACCCACATCTAAAACTGAGTCGCTTTTCCGAATAATATCGCTTAAATAACGATAACGGCCCGCCGCCTTATTCACATCCCGGTATAAGTGTTTTAATTTCGGCTTGTCGGCCCCTTTATATTCCCGGCGGTATTCTTGCGCGTAAAATTTTCTGATTTCCTTGTCCGAAGAACGGGGGTCTATCCATACCAGGCCGCATTTTTTACAAATTATTGTCCGGAGGTATTTCCGATTACGGTCTTTGAGGGAAAGCGCTCTAACGCTGGCGGACCCGCATAAATTGCAGGGGATGGAACATGAATCTTGCTCTTCCGGCCGGCAATCTGCGCTCATGCCGCGGCAGCGAGGGATTCGTTTAAGACCAAACGGATTTGCGCTAACTGCTTATCTTCCATCTTAACTTTAATCTCCAGGACAATTGCCCGGCTGATATAATCTTCGGTTTCCGGATAAGAACCGCCGGTTAACTCTTGGTTTACCTGGTAATGCCAGTAGTTGAGCGTGGCCGGAATAATCCCGGATTTCAATAAGCCCTCTTTAACCTTATCCGCCCGGGCCTGGTTGGGCGCTAAAATCGCCAGAAATGTAGCCGCGTCTTCCGGATCGTTAAAACGGCGAAAGGTAAATCCGGAGGGGAGCTTCAAGCCATTTTTAATAGACGCCCGGTTGCGGCGCAAACTCTCCAGCATCCCGGAGAGCCGTTCCATTTGCGCCAGGCCGAAAGCAGCCAATATTTCCGAAAGGCGGAAATTAACACCGCCGCCTTCCTTCGGTTCCTTGCCCCGCGGCAAACTGAGGTTATGGACATGGCCGTGGTCGTGAAAATGGTCTGATTTCCGGTAAAGTTCCGCATCGTTGGTGGCAATCATTCCGCCTTCGCTGCAGGTTAAAAGTTTCGCGGAATCAAAACTGAAGGCAGAGATGTGGCCCAGCGTGCCCGTAAGTTTTCCGCGGTATTTAGCGCCGATTCCCTGGCAGGCATCTTCAACCACAAAAAGGTTATGCTTTTTGGCGATGGCCTGAATTTCGTCCATCGCGGCCGCTGAACCCATCATGTGAACCGGCATAATCGCCCTGGTTTTAGTTGTAATCGCTCTTTCAATCTGAGCCGGGTTAATATTAAAAGAATCATCTATCTCCACCAAAACCGGCCGGGCGCCTGATTCAATTACCGCCTCCAGAGTGGCGACGAAGGTATACGCCGGAACGATGGCGACGAAGGTATACGCCGGAACGATTATCTCATCCCCGGCTTTAATGCCCAGCGCTGCCAGGGCGGTTCGCAGGGCAGCGGTTCCGGAAGAGACCGCCAAACTGTAACCGGCTCCGATAAACTCCCGGAACATCTTTTCAAAGCGGTAAACATAGGAATCAACCACCTCTTTGTCATTAAAAGCGTAACGAAAAATTTTCTTCTTGCGGATTACATCCAGGACCAGTTCTTCTTCCCGACTGCCGACCGTCTCAATTCCACCCATAAGTTTTCCTCTGGTTTGTCATTCTGAGCGATTTTTGTCATTCTGAGCGGTTGCGAAGAATCCGACGTACTTTGTCGTCCTGAGAGAATCGAAGGATCTCATCCTTAAATACGAGATCCTTCACTTCGTTCAGGATGACAACGCTAACACTCAAGATGACATCTTTACAATATGTACTTCAACGCGCCCGTCAAATCAGGCGCAATATGGTCCGGTTTTATCTTCCAGCCCTCAGTCTCTTTCGCCAAAACCGTCTGGCCGGACAGAACCAGAATAGTTGTCAATTCCGACCGCTCTCCGGTAATGATGTCCGTTTCAGAATCACCCACAAAGTAGGCGGTGCTCTCTTTCAGGTTGAGGTTTAGTTCGGAGACCGCTTTCTGAACCAGCCCGGTGCCGGGTTTCCGGCACAAGCAAGCTTCTGCGATGGTATGCGGACAATAGAAGGAGGCAGCTATCCTGCCTCCGGAAGCAGTAACCGCTTCAGACATTCTGCGGTCAATTTCCTGCAGGTCTTTCGCGGAGTAGATACCTTTATTAACACCGGACTGGTTAGAGATGACAATGACCTTTGCCCCTGCCTGATTAAGCATTTTCAGCGCCTCTCGGGCGCCGGACAAAAATTCAAACTCCTCCCAACTCTTGGTAAAATCGTGGGCGAAATACCGGCAGATAACCCCGTCCCGGTCCAGAAAAACGTTCAGGGACGGTCTCACCTTTACCGCTTTGTCCACTGGTAACCCCGCCGGGCGCTCTTCCGCCCGTACTTCTTTCTTTCTTTCATCCGGGGGTCCCGGGTCAAAAGTTCTTCCTCGCGCAAAACGCCGCGCAAATCGCCGTTCAACTTTACCAGGGCCCGGCTGATTGCCAACCGCACCGCCTCCGCCTGACCGGTTTTTCCGCCTCCGACAACTCGCGCCTTGATATCAAACTTTTCGGCGCAGTCACCTTTGACCAGGGGCCTCTTCAGGTCTCCCTGGACAAAAATATCCGGAAAATAGGTTTCTAACGGTTTCTGGTTAACAGTAATCTTGCCGGTGCCGTCAAAAAAGCGCACTACCGCTTTGCTCGTCTTACGGCCACCACTGGCTACGATCAAATTTTCCATAATCCCTTTAGGTTACTACAAACCTCCCCTAAAAGTCAATGGTCTGCCGATCGGTAATTTGTGGTATAATTAAAAATTATGGAGACCATTACCATCTTTTACCCGATGTACAACGAAGAAACCTACCTGGAAAGAGTGGTGGAAGCCGGCCGGGAGGTGGGCGACCTGATGGTCGCGGAAGGCGAGATATCCGACTACGAAATCCTGCTTATTGACGATGCCTCTACCGATTCTACCGGAAAAATGGCGGATGAACTTTCCGCAAAAGACCGCCGGGTTAAAGTGGTTCACCATCAGGCCAACCGCGGTCTCGGGGCATCCATGAAATCCGGATTTACTCACGCCGGGATGGATGTCATCCTCTATTCCGACGCCGACCTGCCGTTTGAAATGACGACGCTGAGAAAAGCGTACCGGTTGATGCGGTACTACGAAGCCGATATCGTTTCCGCCTTCCGGTTTGACCGCACCGGCGAGGGCTTGCGCCGGCTTATCTATTCCGCTGTTTACAACGTGCTTATCAAAACTTTTTTCTGTCTATGGATTAAAGACGTCAACTCTCCGTTTAAATTGGTGCGCCGGGATATTTTCAAAAACATAACCCTTAAGTCCGAAGGCAGTTTTATTGATGCGGAACTCCTGATTAAAGCCCGCCAGTACGGTTTTAAAACCATCCAGTTCGGGGCCGACTATTTTCCGCGCAGCCACGGCGTTTCCCGGGCTTCCGGTTGGGGCGTCATCGTCAAGATACTTAAAGAGATGTTCCGGTTGCGCCGCGAAATAAAAGCGATTGTGCCCACCGTCACCAAAAGATGACTGACCGAAAACAGAACTTTTTTGCCTTCGCCATAATCCTTGGCTTTCTGGCCTTCCGCATCTTTTACGTCGCGACAACCGGGTATGACCTATCGGACGATGAGGCCTATTTCTGGGACTGGTCGCGCCATCCG
The DNA here is from genome assembly GCA_026387085.1 of Candidatus Omnitrophota bacterium. Lineage (GTDB taxonomy): Bacteria > Ratteibacteria > UBA8468 > MWAK01 > MWAK01 > JAHJUB01. The sequence goes on along the minus strand of JAPLMK010000057.1, from coordinate 11,123 downwards.
GCGCTCAGTTATTACGACCAGGGTCCGATGGTCGCCTGGATTATCCGGTTATTTACCCACCTCCTGTCCCTCTCGCCGTTCTCCGTAAGGATAGGCGCTCCTATCTTCATGGCAATGACTGCCCTGGTAATCTATTTTCTGGCTAAAGATATGCTGCGGTCAGCTGTCCTGGCATTACTCGTCCTGCTTCTCTTTCACCTCACCCCGCTCGGAGCGGCCGGCGGCATCATTATGACCTACTATGCCCCCCAGGTCTTTTTTATGGCGCTGGTTGCCTTCTTCCTGTGGCAGACGGTCAAGACCGGAGACGGGCGGTGGTGGTACCCAACCGGCGTTTGCCTGGGCCTGGGCCTGCTTTCCCACCACATGTTCCTGCTCTTTACGGCCGAAATCGGCCTCTTTATTATTCTTTCCCAAAAAAACCGGCGCTGGCTCAAGCGAAAAGAACCCTACTTGGCGCTGCTGTTGATGTTACTGACTGCAAGCCCCCTGATTATCTGGAACCTGAGCCATAACATGGTAATGTTCCGGCACGCCCTGGGAATGATGTCCAAGCCCCAGCATATCGCCCGGCCGCTGAATGAACTTCTTCAATACATCGGCGGTCAGGCCGGCGTGCAGACCCCGCTCTTTTTTCTGGCGGTTATCTGGGGATTGTGCGTCAGCGGGTACCGGGGGATAAAAAAGGAGACCGGAATTCAGACGTCAGACATCAAGCATCAGACAGAAAAACAATTAGAGAAAGATAAATATCTTTTGCTCTTCTGCCTCTCGGCGCCGGTGCTCTTATTCATCGCTCTTTTAAGTTTGGGCGGCCGCAGCGAAGCAAACTGGCCTGCCTCCGGTTATATTACCGGCGCAATCGCCGCCGCTTACATACTGGCGGAAAAATACCGGACCGGACGGAGGCCGACCCGGCTTATAATCACGGCATCGCTGGCGCTTACCCTGATTATCGGCATCATCGCCTCGGCTGTCATGTATTATCCGTCCTTTGCGCCTAAAATTGGAATTAAAATCACGCCGAAAAATGACCCGGCGAACCGGCTCTACGGCTGGAAAATTTTAGGCGGCGAGGTCTCCGAGATTTTAAAAGATATGCCGGCGGGGACTTTTGTGGCGGCCGGCGGGTACGGGCAGGCCGGAGAATTGGCTTTTTACACGGCCGGCCAACCGGAGATTTTCGCGCTGCCGACCGGCAGACGTTTCAGCCAATATGATTTTTGGAATAAAAATATGGATGTAGCCGGTAAAGACGCGGTCTTTGCCGACTACAAGCCAATGTCCGAAAAAACGAAAAGTTTATTCCGCAGGGTTAAACCGGAAACCTGCCTGATTATCCGCGACCAAAACAGCGGTCTTACCCGGCGGGAATTTTACATCTACCGCTGTTACGATTACCAACCGCCCGTCGAAAACCTCTTCCGGTTTTAAAAAAACTGTCATCCCCGCATGTTTTAAGCGGGGATCCAATCCCGTAAGGTGTGGATTCCCGCTTACTATCCGCGGGAATGACAGAGCCTTACAGCTCTAATCATACCCGAACTTCCGGACAAACCAGGTCTTAACTCCCTGAACCATAAACAGGTAGGCAATCACTATCAGGAAAAGGATGGCGAAATACGAGGGAGGGGGCGCCACAAAACCGAAAAATTTAGCGACCGGGGAAAAAGCGATGGTTAGGCCGATAGAAACAATCAGGACGGAGGTCAGGATTAAAAACCGGCTCGGCCGGCTCTCCAGAAAGGGAACCTTGCCGGTGCGGATGACGTGAATAACCAGGGTCTGGGTGCAGAGCGACTCGATAAACCATCCGGTCTGAAAAAGCGGCGCCCGGGCGTGAAAAACAAACAACATGACCCCGTAGGTTAAAAAGTCAAAGATGGAACTGATGGGGCCGATGATGACCATAAATTTCTTGATGGCGGTAACGTTCCAGGGCCTGGGTTTCAGAAGATAGTCCTTGTCAATATTGTCGGTCGGAATGGCCAATTGAGAAAGGTCATAAAGAAAGTTATTGAGCAGTATCTGGATGGGCAGCATCGGCAAAAACGGCAGAAAGAGGCTGCCGCCGGTCATGCTGAACATGTTGCCGAAATTGGAACTGGAACCCATCTTAACGTACTTAACGATATTGCCGAAAGTTTTCCTGCCTTCAATCACACCGTCTTCCAACACCATCAAGCTCTTCTTTAAAAGAATGATGTCGGCTGATTCCTTGGCGATGTCAACAGAATTGTTTACCGAAATGCCGACATCAGATGCCTTCAGCGCCGGAGCGTCGTTGATACCGTCACCCAGGTAACCGACAATGCGTCCGTTGGCTCTCAGGGCGTTTATTATCCTTTCTTTCTGCAAAGGCGCCAGCCGGGCAAATACGCTGGTAGTTTTCACTAATTCCTGCAATTCCTGGTCGCCGAGATTATCCAGGCGGTCGCCGTTAACCAAATTAGTCACGTCAAGGCCAACTTCACCGCAGATTTTTTTGGTAACCAGTTCATTGTCTCCGGTCAATACCTTAAGTTCTACGCCCAGATTTTTTAAGGCCTGAATCGCTTCCCGGGCCATCGGTTTCGGCGGGTCAAGAAACGCAACATAACCCTTTAAAATCAAATCTTTTTCGTCGTCCCGGGAATAGGCCTCCTTTTTGGCTTCAATATCTTTGTAGGCGATTGCCAGCACCCGGTATCCCTCCGCGCTCAAACTATCGTATTCTTCCTTCAAGTCGGAAAGAATCAAATCTCCCATATCCAGCAGTTCGCCTTCCAGCTCATACCGGGAGCACCGCTTGAAAATCTCCTCCGGGGCGCCCTTGGAAATTAATTTATCATTACCATCCATCGCCACTACCACCGACATGATTCTCCGGGCGAAATCAAACGGTATCTCGTCAACTTTCTTGAACTGCTTAACCGGAAGTTTTGCGTATTTGAGGATGGCGCGGTCCAGTATATTCTTCAGTCCGGTCTGATAGAAACTATTCAGGTAGGCGTACCTTAAGACATCCTCATCCTCCTGCCTGATTACGTCGCAGTGCTTTTCCAGCACAATCTTATCGAGAGTAATCGTGCCGGTCTTATCGGTGCAGAGCACATCCATCGCTCCGAAATTCTGGATGGAGTTCAAGCGTTTAACGATGACCTGTTTTTTGGCCATGGCAATCGCGCCCTTGGAAAGATTAACGGCCACAATCATCGGAAGCATCTGCGGGGCAAGTCCGACCGCCACGCCCAGGGAAAAGAGCAGCGACTCAATCAGATTTCCGCGGCGCAGGGCGTTGATGGCGAAAATAAACATCACCATAAAGAACATGGAACGGAGCATAAGCCAGGTAAAGCCCCGCATGCCCTTTTCGAAACTGGTTTCCGTGCGCATCGTGGCAATCCGCCGCGAAAGTTCGCCGAAACGGGTGGAAATACCGGTCTTGATGACAACACCAAGCGCGGTTCCGCTCACTACGCTGGAACCCATAAAAGCGATATTGCTGAATTCGGAAGCAACGTTGCTTTTAAATTGGACCGGCGCGGAAATCTTTTCAATGGGAAACGACTCTCCGGTCAGGGAGGACTGGTTAATAAACAGGTCCTTGCCGGAAATGATGCGCAAGTCGGCCGGTATCATGTCCCCGGCGGATAAATCCACGATATCTCCGGGCACAATCTCCCGAATCTTTATTTCGCGGGGCCGTCCGTTGCGGTAAACGGTTGCGGTGGCGCGCACCATTTCGCTCAGTTTTTCCGCCTCTTTCCCGGCGCGGTGCTCCTGGGCAAAGGAAAGAAAAACGCTCATCGCGGCCATCAAAAAAACCAGGACAGCGCTGATTTTCTGCCCGAAGAAAAGCGAAAACGCCGCGATGATAAGCAGGACGATGACCAGCGGATTGATGAACTTGGAAAGTATCTGGACGATTATCGTCCTTCTCTTTTTCCGGGCGGGTTCGTTGTAGCCGTATTCCTCCAGGCGGAGTTCAACCTCGCTTTCCGGGAGACCTTTCAAGGAAGTGTTTAACTTCCTTAAAATTTCCTCCGGCGAAGAACTGCTGTATTCCAGGTCCGCAACCGCCCTTTTTTGTCCGTTATTAAGCATAGAGGCAAAAATTTGAGAAAAAAATCCTTGAAGTATATGTTATCATATAAAAATGATATTTAAGAAATTTTCTTCCGTAAACAATAAAAAGAAGCGCTCCGTTTTCCGAAATAACCGTAAATTAAGACGTCTTGCCGTTGCCGCATCTCTCCTGCTTCTGGCTGCCGGCGCTACCTACTTCTGTGTTAACCAGCGCGGCAACTTCCACACGGTCAGCCCGGGGCGGGTTTACCGGTCCGGACAATTGACGGAAAAACAACTGACGGAATACACCAAGCAATACGGCATCCGAAGCGTTTTGAACCTTCGGGGCAAAAACGAACAATCCGAGTGGTGGAAAAAAGAGATTGCCGTATCCGGCCGGCTGGGCCTGAAACATTACGACATCGAGTTATCCTCGCGCCGGAAACCGGAAGATAAGACGGTTCAGGAATTAGTCGCCGTTTTGGAAGAAGCGCCGAAACCGCTCTTAATCCATTGTTTCGGAGGCGCGGACCGAAGCGGCCTGGTTTCCGCCATCTACCTTTACCAATTCGAAAGATACCCTTACGAAAAAGCGCGCCGGCAATTATCTTTTATCTATGGTCACAATACTTTGCTCTATCCGGACAGCAAAGCGATGGACCGGGCGTTTGCTGATTTTTGCGGGAAATAAACCGTATGGAAAAAACGATTGAGGTCCAGGTGATTCCCCGCTCCGGCCGGAACGAGATAAAAAAAGTCGGGGAAAAGTTAAAGGTTTACCTTATTGCTCCGGCAGAAGACGGCCGGGCCAACCAGGCGCTGATTAAAATTTTAGCCGAATATTTGGGGATTAAAAAATCCATGCTTATTATCAAAAAAGGACTGCGCAGCCGGCAAAAAATAATTAAAATAATCGCCCTGCTGACGCTGGTTTTACGCGCCTCCCTCTCTTTTGCCGCCAATCCTCCGCCGCGCCAGGTTTCTGAATTTCACCTGGCCAACGGATTTACCCTGCTCTGCGAAGAAATATCCGGCAGTCAACTGGTAAACTTCTCCCTGCTGGTAAAGACCGGGGCAACCACCGAAGGTAATCTAATCGGAAGCGGAGTCACCCACCTCCTGGAGCATCTTATTTTTAAGGGCAACGAAACAGAACGGCTGACAGCAGCAGTAGAAAACAACGGCGGTTACACCAACGCCTACACCACGTATGACTACACGTTCTTTACCGCCACCGTACCTGCGGAAAAATGGGCGGAAATAGTGCCGGCACTTCTGAACTCAATCTTTCAGCCGGCGTTTACGCCGGATGATTTCCAAAAAGAACGGGAGGTGGTATTGCGGGAAATAAGCCGCAACGAAGACCAGCCCGGTTACCAGGCCAGCCGCAACCTCTGGGATGCTGCATTCCTAATTCATCCTTATCGTTTTCCAATCAGCGGTTATCCGGCGGTGCTTTCGGCAGTCACCTACCAGGAGATAAAAGCGTATCACCGCGCCTCTTACGCTCCGGGAAACGCAATACTTTCGATAGCCGGTCCGATTCCGGCCGAAAAAATCAAAAAAATCTGCAGCGAGGCCTCGGCTAAATACACGGCGCGGCCGGCATATCTTCCGCTAATTCCAACCGAACCGGCGCAGGTAAGTTACCGGGAACGCAGAACCGAATTTCCCACCCGGCTCACATACCTTTACTTCGGTTATCATATCAACAGTTTGGCGGATAAGGATTCCCCGGCGCTGGACGTTCTGGCCGATATCCTGGGTGACGGGAAGACCTCGCGTCTGTACCGGGCGCTGATTGAAAAAAAACTGGCTTATTCCGTGGACAGTTCCGCTTACACGCCAAAATATCCGGGGCTTTTTATCGTTTCCGCCGTCTGCCTTCCGGAAAAAACGGAACAGGTTAAAGACGTTATCCGGGAAGAGATAAAAAAGATTGGCTCCGGAATCTCCCGAAAAGAATTGACTGAGGTTCAAAAAGGCCTGCGGAGTTCCCTTCTTTTTGGTCTGGAAACAGTTGAGGGCAGGGCATCAGACCTTGTCGTAAACTATTTTTTGACCGGAAACCCGCTCTATTCCCAGGCCTATCTGACAGAAATCAGCCGGACGAAAGAAGCGGACGTAACCATGGTCGCGCAAAAATACCTGCGGGATGAAAACCTTACTTTCGCAATGGTCGGTCCCTCTGCTGCGACAGAGACTTCATCCCCCTCACCTACACCTCTCCCCACAGGGGAGAGGAATAAAATATCAAAACAATCTCCCTCTACCCTCCGGGGAGAGGGTAAGGGTGAGGGGAAAATCATCCCTACCATACAACTAAAAACCCTGCCCAACGGTATCCCTCTTTTAATAAAAGAAGAACGCGGCCTGCCCATCGTTTCCCTTTCGGTCTTCCTGCAAGGCGGACTCCTTTTCGAGGAAAAAGATACAGCCGGGCTCTTCCCTGTTTTGGCAGAGCTGCTGGTTTCCGGCACCAAGAGGAAAAACAGCCAACAGATCGCAGGCATCGTAAATTCCTGGGGCGGGTCCCTGGCGCCCTACAGCGGCAACAACAGTTTCGGCCTTACTTTAAGCATACCCTCGGAATCATGGAAAGACGGCCTGAAACTCCTGGCCGAGATATTACAGGAACCCGCCTTCCCGGAAAAAGAACTGGACCGGCTCAAAAATGAAGCGCTGGGAGGTATCATCAGCCGGGAAGAAGATTCCATGGCAAAAGCAGATGAAATTCTCCGCCAATCCATCTTCGGAAACCATCCATACGGATTACCGGAAGGCGGCACCAGAGAAAGTATCCAGCGCATCGACCAATCCATTGTCCGGAAAACATTCCGGAAATTTCTGGCCAGCAACAACCTGGTCATCACCGCTTTCGGAGATATCAACAAAGAGAAAGTAGGCGCGGAAGCAAACCGGCTCTTTGCTAAACTGGGTCCGACGGAGATTAACTCTCCGAGCCTGGTTTCCGCAGAAACTATCAAAGCGCTGACCAAAAGGGAGACGACCAAAAAGAAAGAAGCGGCCCTCTTGATCGGCTTTCCCGGCATCTCTGTCGCCGCAGAGGAAAGACCGCAACTTAACCTTTTGGCCGGCCTGCTCAACAGCCAGGAAGGTATCCTTTTCCAGAAACTGCGCGAAACAGAACCGCTGGTCTACAGCAGCGGGCTCGGTTATTTTCTGGGCCTGGAACCGGGAATGCTTTACTTCTACGCCCAATGCCAGCCGGAAAAAGTGACTCGAGTCCAAAAAGTAATCGAAGAAGTTATGGCTCAATTAAAAAAAGAGGCGGTCAGCCCAAAGGAATTAGAAAAGGTGCGCGCCCGTGTCCTGGGAGAAGAAAAAATTAGCCGGCAGACCCTTTCCAGCCAGGCGCAGGAGGCCGGACTTTCCCAGCTTTACGGACTGGGATATGATTTTAACTCTACGTTGGAAGAGAGAACTAAAAAGGTTAAACCGGTTGACCTGCAAATGTTTGCGCAAAAATATTTTTCGCCGGAGAAACAGGTAGTGGTCATCATCAGCCCGTAAATACGGTGTCATTCTGAGCGATAGCGAAGAATCTCGTTTTCTAAGTGCGTGATCCTTCGCAACTGCAGCTCAGGATGACAATTAACTATGGACCCGAAAAACGTTTACCATCTCTTAAAACAGGTCCCCCGGGGCAAGGTTACCACCTACGGCGCTATCGCCCGCGCCCTGAAACATCCGAAGGCAAGCCGCCGGGTCGGCCAAATCCTGAAACAGAATCCCTCACCGATAAAAATTCCCTGCCACCGGGTCATCCGCTCCGACGGCAGTATCGGCGGATACTACGGAAATAATCCGGCCGGCATCAAGCAGAAAATAGCACTTCTGAAATCTGAAGGAATTAAATTCCGGAAAGGAAAAGTTGTACATGTCGTTCCGCTAACCCGGTTTCTCTTTATTGATTTTCACGCTCGGACGCACATTGACGGCGGGACAACGAAAACGATATAATTATAATTGCCGTAATTGTTATTGTTGGGGGATTAGCTCAGTTGGGAGAGCGCTTGCATGGCATGCAAGAGGTCGAGGGTTCGACTCCCTTATCCTCCACTTCCGTTCGCATGGAGTCGAACGGAGCGAAGTCAGGAATTGCGACTGATTAAGGAGCAATGCCAGCGGGGGGCCGACCCGAGGCGCAGTTAAAGCCGAGCGGCGCCGACTCCCTTATCCTCCACGGGTTCGGGTGTCTGGTTCGTAAAACACTCTATGTGTCAGACAAAAACTACGCAACTCCGAAACGAGACTCTCCGTGTTCTCGCCTGAAATTCAAGGCGAGCCCCGGATACTCATTTCGTCGTTTTGCTTGTTTTGCAGCTGACACTCCGCGAAGTTTTTCGAACCAGATCACTCTCGCCTAAAATTTTTTCAAACAATATGAAATTATATTTAGCGTTTTTGGCGGCACTGACACTGGCTTTCCTTCTTTTAATGCACAACATCCAGGGCCTGCGCATCGAAAAGGTGTTTAAAGAAGGAGCTAACTGGCAGGAAGTGCATATCGTCTGGGATTGGAATAAGATGGCCGACTGGAGCAAGGAACGCCGGCCGTTTCAAAAAATAGAAAAGGAACAAAAAGAAAAAACCTCGGAAAAATCCGATACGGATACGGAAAACAAAAAGAGATGAAATTCGGTCTCCATATCTCCATCGCCGGAAAGATTTACGAGGCGGTTGACCGCGCTGCCGCCCTCTCCTGCGATACCTTCCAGATATTTTCACGCAATCCCAGGGGCTGGACGGCGAAACTCCTGGAAGAATCGGATGTATCGGAATTCCGGCAAAAGCGTAAAGAATCGAAGATAACTCCGGTTGCGGTCCACATCCCCTACCTGATAAATCTCGGTTCTCCGGATGACGCCCTATACCATAAATCTATCCGGGCTTACATTGAAGACATCCAACGGGCAGACATCCTGGGCGCCGAATACTTCGTCACCCACCTGGGAAGTCACCGGGGTAAAGGGGAGGAGTTCGGCTTGAAAAGAATTGCGGACGGACTGCAAGCAGCCCTTTCCGAAGCCAAGCCGAAGTTAAAGGTTTTGCTGGAAAATACCGCGGGCAGCGGCGATAGTTTAGGCCATTCGCCGGAACAAATCGCCCGTATTCTGGAAATGGTTCCGGACGAAAAGTACCTGGGGCTCTGCCTCGATACCGCGCACGCTTACGGAGCCGGTTATGATGTATCGACCGAAGAAGAACTAAACGCTTTCCTGACAAAGATTGAACGGCTCCTGGGAAAGACGCGTCTCTGCCTTATTCACGCCAACGACTCCAAGGCGGAATTAGGCAGCCGGGTTGACCGCCACGATGACATCGGCGCGGGCAAGATCGGGCTGAAAGGTTTTCGGATAATTGTCAATCATCCCGGATTAAAAGCAATACCTTTTATTCTGGAAACACCCAAGAAGGAACCGGATGAGGATGAAAGAAACTTAAAAACGATAAGGTCACTGGTAAAATGAACTACGAACCCACGATAGTTGAGCAGAAATGGCAAAAGTTCTGGGAAGAAAAGAAGACCTTTCTCACCAAACCTGAGGGTAAAAAGAGTTACATCCTGGAGATGTTTCCCTATACCAGCGCCCAGATTCATATGGGCCACGTGCGCAACTATACCATCGGCGACGTTATCGCCCGTCAGAAGATGATGGCCGGCTATTCCCTCCTGCACCCGATCGGCTATGACTCTTTCGGGATGCCGGCAGAAAACGCCGCCATTAAACAGAAGATACACCCGGCCGACTGGACCTACCAGAATGCGGAGACCATCCGGCGCCAGTTAAAACTCCTGGGGCTCTCCTACGATTGGAACCGGGAAGTCATCACCTGCGCCCCGGATTACTACCGATGGAACCAGTACTTTTTTTTGAAACTGCTTGAAAAGGGACTGGCCTACCGCAAAAAATCGATCGCCAACTGGTGCCATCCCTGCCGGACAATCCTGGCCAACGAACAGGTTATCGACGGAAAATGCTGGCGCTGTTCCAGCGAGGTGACCCAGAAAGAACTGGAACAGTGGTTTTTCCGCATTACCGCCTACGCGGATGAACTTCTGAACAATTCCGGACTCTCCGGATGGCCGGACCGGGTAAAGACAATGCAGGCAAACTGGATCGGCAAGAGCGTTGGCGTAGAAATATTCTTCCCGGTTCCGGACCTGAAACAAACCCTTTCCGTCTTTACCACCCGCCCGGACACTATCTTTGGCGCCACCTATGTAGTCCTTTCACCGGACCATCCGCTGGTAAAAGAAATTACAGCGGTCTCAAAGAATAAACCGGAAATAGAATCATTCCTGGAACGGAGCCGCAAAGCCAAAGACCCGCAAGAGATGGCCAAAGAAGGGGTCTTTACCGGAATCAAGGCGCGCAACCCGGTCAACAACGAGGAGATACCGCTCTTTCTGGCAAACTACGTTTTGGCCGGATACGGAACCGGCGCCATCATGGCGGTCCCGGCCCACGACAGCCGTGATTTTGAATTCGCAAAGGTATACAACCTTCCCATCCGGGAAGTAATTCGTCCGCCGGATTCTTCCCCCTCACCTACGCCTCTCCCCGCGGGGGAGAGGAATAAAATATCCCAAAAATCTCCCTCTGCCCCTGGGGGAGAGGGTGGGGGTGAGGGGAAAATGCTGGCCGCTTACGAAGAACCCGGCGTCCTGGCCAACTCCGGCGATTTCAGCGGCCTGCCCAGCGCAGAAGCTAAAGAAAAGATTGCCGAATGGATGGATAAAACTAACATCGGAAAGAAGACCATCCATTACCGTCTGCGGGACTGGTGCATTTCCCGCCAGCGCTATTGGGGCACGCCCATCCCGGTCATTTACTGCGAAAAATGCGGAATTGTCCCGGTTCCGGAATCAGAACTGCCGATTATTCTGCCCAAAGATGTCGCCATCACCGGCACCGGAGGGTCGCCGCTGGACATCGCCTCTTTCATTGACTGTACCTGCCCGAATTGCCGGGGAAAAAGCCGCCGGGAAACAGACACGATGGACACCTTCGTGGACTCCTCCTGGTATTTCCTGCGGTATGCTT
>JAPLMK010000112.1 GCA_026387085.1 Candidatus Omnitrophota bacterium | reverse complement strand
CTGCAGTTGAATCAGGAACCGGTAATAACCCTCAACGCTTCTGGTTAAAGAGATTGGCGGCACAATCGGCGTAATGAATGTATCGCCCGAATCAAACACCTCGCTACCGTTAGTATCTTTATATAAAGCGAGACCTGTGTCCGCAGCCAGGTCAGATAAGTTAAACCCGATATCCGGCACTATCTGAATAACCATTTCCTGCAGGTAAACCGGGTTTCCGGTCTCCGGACCGAATGCTTTTACTTTGAAGACCGCGGTCGGGTCGCTATTCCGGCCGATGGTCTGTCCGGAAGAAATCAGGTCGGTAATGAAGGTGGGCACATTGGCAACGATGGGTTGAATGCCGGAAGTTTCAAAGTCCGCGTCAAGGAAAGTAGTGGCGGTTATGCCGTCCGAAAGAAATAACCCGTTGGAAACTGACGGATAACCAGAAATCTGGACGTCCTGTTTTCCAACCTCCACGTTAATCCTATCCAGGTAATCTATCGTATCGCTGGTCACCAGACAGATAAAGTAGTCATCTCCCCGGTTGGAACCAAGGTCGTTAGCCAAAATATTCCCGGAACGTGTGATAGCAGTGGACGGCTCCACGATACCGGAGAACTTGCCGCCACCTTCATTCACCCAGGGCATACTATGAATGGAAACCGGCGTATCATTAATATCAAAGGTGCCGACCCGGCCCGAACTCTTGTTGTCCTTATAAAGCATTAAACCGCCGGGCTGGGTCCCGCCCAAAATAGCCGCCAAATCACCGGAGGTAAGTCCGGTGCCGGATAAGGTCACCTTGATGTGGTCAAAGGTATCACTGCTGTTGGTACCGAAAGCGAGGTTGAGCCCGATAATCGGTATCGGACTACTGGTTGCGTCAATATAGCGCGGGGCCAGGTCAGAAAGCGCGAAGACCACATGACCCTGAGACATAACCGATTCCGCGATGGAAAGCGCGGTCTGTCCGGCGGCCGGCACGTACTTGAACTTGATATCACCCGGCTTGATGTATGCCTTAAAGGTCGCGCCGTAGGGCGGGCTCTCCGGATTGAGCCGCAGGGCGACAAGGAAGTCATTTAGCGTGTCGGCAGCATTCTCCACAAGCGCGCGCGCATCGGTCGGGTCAAAGAAAATCTGCAGGGTGTCTGTGTCCAAACCATCTGTTCCCCAAATATAACCGTTAACGCCACGGGTAGTGTCAATCCGTATCGGGAAATCACTGCTGCTCTGGAAAATACCATCGCCTCCGTCCGCGTAAACTGCCACGCCGCGGGCCGTTAAATCAACATAAGTTAGCGGCTCGAGTTTGGTTTGGGGATTAAACCGGCCACCACTGGTATCTTTAAAAGTAATCGTGATGGAGTCAACCATCTCTAACTGGTATGTAGCCGGGTTGACCTGGGTGCCGGCATTGCCCGCCGCGCTGATTCCGATAACCGCGGTCGGCGTATCCAAAGGCAGCACCGTGGGCTTGAAAAGGAATTTAGGAAGATTAAGACCGGTGTCATAATTGAGATATTCATTTTGAGTCAACAGGAACGTCTGGTCTCCTCGGAGCAGATAGTCCTTGGCCGGCTCTAACATCTCCTCCGGAATGGAATAGTCGTAGTTGGTATCCGCGTTGAGCAAATCGGTAACCTTGGCTTCGCAGGTAATGATGTTGGTGGTGGTGCTTACGGAATAAGGCGAATCCACTCCACCACGAGTGATGACCGCATCATTAAGAGTCGCCGTAAACTTAAGGTTATTAGGCAGATTGCCAGTCTTTAAAGCCAGATAGTAATCGTAACCGGAGTTACCCCCGGCATTATCAACCGGCAAGGTATCCGGAGACGTTACATCCAGAACCGCGTTAAACTTGCCCGGAGTAACCGGGTCCATATTCCAGGCTATGGAATTAACAGCAATCGAGCTGTCATTTTGGAAAAAATATCCTTCATTAGAAACGTAGTCATCACGGTAGACCGCAAAATTAAACAATGTCGTATCCAACGCCAAACCATCGGTCAAAGCCGCGTCCTGAATGCTGAAATGGATGCGTTTCAGATGCGCCGTCTCGGCTGAGAAGAGGTCGAAGCCGAAGAGCGCCATACCCTGGTTGCCGTTCTCCGGCAAAATACCCTGGTTAAGCGAAGTAAGCTGGTTCGCCGAAAATGAAAGAACCGCCGCGGTCATATTAGCTACCAGCGCCCGGTTTTTGTCCATCGTAATAGTAACCGGATTGATGGTTGAACCCTCAACATCTTCGCCGCTCCAGAAACTAAACGCATAACCGGCTGCCGGCTGGGCAGTTACAATTACACTGGTATCTGACCCCGTCTCATAATTCCCGTAGGCATAGGCAAGCCCGCTGCTGTTCGGCTCAAATGAAACCAAGCCACTGCCGGAAGGTGAAACCCCGGTATTCAACTGATAAAAACTTGTACTGCCAGCCACAAAGGTTGCATTCACCGTATGTGGAGCAGTCATCGTGGCCGTGTAGAAAGGCGAACTACCAATCACATCCGTACCATCCACGGTCCATTTGGAGAATTGGAAACCGCTGTCCGGGTTTGCCGTAACGATAACCGCATCGGCGCTCTTGTACCAGAAATTACCGACCGCCGGATAAACCGCGCCGCCGGCTGAGGCCGTAATCGCTAACCTGTATTCGGTCTGCCAGTTCCAGGTAATGGTTGAGTTCTGGGTAATATTGAACGCGACACTGGTTCCGGTGCCGGTTGCCGGCACACTGCCGGTGCCGGTCCAGCCGGTGCAGACGTATTGCGTACCAGTAGGCGCGTTGGTATCCGGTGAAGTGACACTGGCGGTAACAAGATCTCCTCCACCGTAAAAATTGGTTCCGCGTACCGGGCTTGGCGTATCGCGAAGCGAGTCCACCGTAAGGGAGAACAGGTGACAGGTCAGGGGATTAGTGCCGGTTAGATATTCCCCGGAGTTACCGGTAGAGACAGTGGCTGCGTCCGCAAAGATGATACCCGTGCCGTGAACAACCGAGAAAGAAGAAAGGATTTCCGCTTGCAGCGTATGCGCGGATGTAACCAAATCTCCGGTTTGAAGCACAACAAAATAGTCGTCGCCCGCATTGCTGCCGGTGTCCGTATCCGGAACCGGCGCGCTGGCGGCCGGGAACCTAATCCTGACTCTGCCCCCGCCCATGTTCGCAATGGAAACCGCATCCACCGGAATATCAGTAACCTGCCAGATGCCATCATTATTAGCATCACGGTAAAGCGACACTCCGCTGGTTGAAGCGGTAGCGGAAAGCTCCGCCAGGTCCCCGAAAACATTAGTTCCGGAGAGATAAACATTCAGTTCAGAAAGATAATTGATAACTGCCGGGAAACTACTGTACAGGTTAATGCCGATGACCGCCTTCTGAAGATTCTTCTCAATCAGGTCTCCGGCCTGGACCAAATCGGTCAGGAAGACCGGTATCCGGCTGGTCAGGGTGTTGGTGGTCGGGTTGTTTGCGGCGTAGGAATAACCCGAAGAATAGATAATAGCGTTGGACGGCAGTGAGAAACTGAACTTGTCCGGCGGTCCGCCAAAATCATCGCTGTACCTGATACCTTCTCCGGTCCGGAAAGAGACAAAAAAGTCCGGCCTGTAATTGCTGTCGTTTACGGGCAGAGCCGCTACCGGACTTAAATTCACATCAGCGTAGTAGCCCAGCACATTGCGGCCCCGGCCCAGAAAATAAATCTCGTCGTTCACCGTGTAGGTAAGGCTGGCATCAGCATCATAATAAGCAAAACCATAGGCGCTACCGTGTACCAGCACGCCGTAATCGCTCGCATCCGGCGTACCAGCAACTACATTGTCACCGAAATCATAGGTGTTGTTCGCGTCATTATTAATCCAAAGGGAATCGCCGGCGCTCCAAAGACCGTTTCCGTCGCCGTCAAACCAAAAAACCTTGTCGCCGGAACTGAAATAACTGAGCACCGTGCCGGGCGGAATCAGGGAAGGAGGTCCGGGGTCCGGGCGGACCGGTTACAAACCCGCCCACGGAATCTAACTGCCAGCCGCCGGAAACAGAGGGCAGGAATGTATCGGAGCGCCAATCAAAGATACCATTGGCGTTATTGTCCCGCCAGATTGACAAACCGCTGGTACTGGTCGCATCCAGAGGCGCCAGGATAATATTCGGGTTCGTAGACGGGGAACCCAAAACCGGATTGAAATAGACGCGCGTCTGATTAAAGGTGTTTATGCCAGCAGTATCATAAACATTGATGCCGATGGCCGCAGTCGGGTCGCTGGTGGCGTCTGTGCCCTGCCCCAGAACAATCGGGCTGTTCAAAGTGGTAACGCTGACCGTCCGGTTAGTCAGGAGAGAAGTGATCTTGCGCTTAAAGGTAATACCGCTGGCGTCTCCGAGAAAAGAAAGGGTTTGCTCCCTGGGCCAGCCGCTGCCCCACAATCTTATACGGAAATCATCTCCAGACTCCATATTGCTGTTGGGCTGTAACACCAGGAAATAGTCCGGACCGGCGTTAACGCCGACGTCATTGGTGGGAACGAATCCGACCGAAGTAGCATCCAAGGGAAGCCGAATCCTGTTCCAGGTCCCCGGATTATTGATAAGATTATCCAAAAAAGGCCGGGCGGTCATCAGAACCCGGGTATCCGCCGGGTCAAAAATACCGGGCGTTCCGGCTAACTTATTATCTTTGTAGATAGCCGCGCCGCACCCGCCGTTCGGGTCATTCCAATCGCCGTTAGCCGCAACCAGTTCCGGGAAATTGAAGTTTGCCGCCGAACCAAGGTCCTGGAGGTTGAAAGCAAAATGGTTGAACGAAACCGCCGCGCCCGGCGGAGCCACAAGATTGATGCCGATTACCGCTGTCTTCTGGTGCGGATTAATGGTCTGCCCGGCCTGGGTCAAGTCGGTAAAGAAGGTGGGCAGCGTAGTGCTCGCGCTAATCTCAACCGGGTCGGTGCCGTTGGGAAAGACCCGGGACCTGGGGCTTGCGCCATCGGCGCCAAAATGAATATCTCCCCAGGGTTTGTCGTTATTGATGCCCACCGCAACGCGTCCCCCGTCATTACTGTTAGTTAAACCGATAGCGGCGCTAATTACAACACCGTAATCCATCCCCCGGTCCCACCAGTTGTTAGTACTATAGGAAGCATCATCCACACCCCGGCCCCGGACGCAAATGAAGAAGTCGTCTCCCATGTACTGGTCAGAGTAAGTGGTGGTGTTTTCAATGTAATCCTCCGGGTAGAGTTGCACCGCGACCTTCGGTTTTAAAACTATAAAATAACGCTTATCATCATCTAAGAGATTGGCCGGGTCATCGTTGAACGGCCCCCAGGGGCTGCCGTCGGAGTTATACCATTCAAAACTGTCCGCGCTCAGGGGAATCAGGGTGTCAAGGTAAGAGTTCAGTCCGGGAGTCGCCCGGTTGGTAGTATCACCCAGGCGCTCAGTGCCGGCGCGCGGGTCAGGCAGGCCCAGATAGTCAACGTAGCGCCCAAGCTCCTTATCGTCCCGCCATAAAGAGACGCCGGAAAGGTCATCGTCAGACATCGGCGAAAGCCGGCTCGGCTTGAACCCGCCCGTGCCCTTAAACCAGACCCGGATTGATTCCAGCGTTTCGTTTGAGCCGAATGTTCCGGGACCATCACAAAGGTTGAGCGCGAAGAGGGATACCGGCAAACCATCTGCTTCCGCCACGCCGTCATTCAGCGGAGTCAAACTGAAGACCGCGTGCACTTCCTTAACCTGGTCTATCTTCCGGGTTAACTGAGAAGCGTCAATCGCAATCTCCGGCGTCGCAAAAGCAAATTTAACAAACTCTCCCTCAAAAGTACTCGGTTCTACGTAAACCTTAAAGTCCGCTCCGTAATAAGGCGAGGCGTCCACAAAGCCGTGGTCCGGCGTAGAGGAGATAACCACAAAGAAGTCCACCAGGCCGTCAACAATCGGGTCAACCAAAAGTTTGCTGAAATTCATAGTGGCGCGCCATTTGCCCGGCACCACCAGATCAATGTCCACGTGGTCTTGTCCCGTCGCCCCCTTGCCCGTCGTAGAAAGCAGGGTATCAACCGCCGGGTCAAAAATGCCGTCTCCGGTGTCCTGCCATAAACTCACATTAGGCCAAAGCGCCAGCCCATGGCTGGCTAAAGCCGTGTTCGGGTCAAAATTGTCAGGAATGCCCGTATCCTCAAAAGTAACCACTAATTTATTAAGATACTCTTCCCGGTCATAGGTGAACCCGGAGGTGCCGGACACATCAAGCCCCAGGACCCGGTAAGGCGTATTCATCGGCATCAACTCCGGCTCCGCCTTAACTCTGCCGTGGTCCTGAAAATCCTCCCGGTATCCCGCAAGGTCGCCTACTTGATACTCCAGGTAATCCATCACTTGCCCGCGGTATTGGTTGGTATCTCTCTTGTCACTCCGCCAGGGCACCAAATCTATAATACGCGACTCGCAGGTAATCGTGCTGGAAAAAGCGTTTATCGCAATCCCTAAGGCGTTAACCACGATGGCTTCCACATTAAACTTATCCCGGTAATCACCGCCGGTCTCGCCATCTATCGTTAAGTTTCCGGAAATGGTCCCGGAAGTCCTGACAACGATAAAGAAGTTCTTGGCCACGCTAAGCAACCGGACCGGACTATTCAGGGTAATCGTATAAACGCCGTTACTGCCGCTTACCGTGGCGGCCAGTTCGGTGTCGTTGGATTGGAAGTAACCGTCGGGCAGGCCCTCATCCAGAAAGATTCTTACATCCCGCAAATCGCTGTCTTCCCACGTGGCATCATCATTGGCATTGCCGTCGCGGAAAACAACGGTTGCGCCGGTAAAAAATTGCGGGACGAAAAGGGGGTCAGGGGTGGTAGGATTATCCGGACCGGTACCGGTAATTCTCAAAACTCCGGTCGGTCCGCTCCAAGGCAGGATGCCCTGACCGTCCTGGGCAATGTTGGCCATGCTGATTACGCCTCCGGAGCCAAGGCCACCGCCGCCGCCGGCCGTTTGAAATAATCTGGTCTGCGGACCAACTACCACCTTCGTATTGATGCCATCGTAAATTGTCGCGTAGAGCCGGCGCGTTCCGGCCGTGGTGCCGGTAGTGGTCCAGCCGCTGTCTACATCCAGAGCATCCACCCCATAAGAACTCGCTGGGATAATAAACGGATTTGCCAGCGAATCCCAAAGATACCTTGTGTCTCCCCCGGTCTGGTCAATCGTGTAAAAAGTAACGCGCAGGATATCGGAATCAGCATCCGTCAGCCCGGAAAGGGTAACCTGAACAACATTGCCGATAGTTATCGGCGAAGCATCGATTCCCAGCGCGCCCGCTCCCGGGTTTCCGGGCGGGCTGTTGGTGATGACAACCGTGCCCAGGGAAAGTTTCTTGTTTCCACTGCCCACGGGCCCTAACTCACCGACAATCCGGTAAGTTCCGGTTGGCACCGCCGAGGTGTCCCAGAGATAGGTCTGTCCAAAACCCAAGGTAAGGCCTGTATTAACAATCAAGGCAGTATCAGCATAGGTTGAGGGGCTAACCCGGTAGAGCGCTAACAGAGTTCCGGGAGCCGCATCCGCGTCATACTGGATAAGATAAGTGCGGGCAGGAAAAGGGGTTGGGAGTTCACCGGGCAAACTGGGCTGGGAAATGCGCAGGTTCGTGGAGCCAAAACAGACAACCGGCGCGGAGATGCTCTTATAACTGGTGCTCTCCACCTTGAAAAACTTCACCGCGGTTATCGTGCCGCCGCCAGTTAAATCAACCGACAAACCGGCCGGGTCAAGAGTCGCCACCGTAACCACCTGTCCGACTACCCCGACTACCCGGTACACCTGGCCCACCGCGCTGCCCGCGGTAACAATCAGGTACCAGTTATTGGTATAATCAAGCGCCGCGTTCAGCACCGGAGTGTCAAGCGTAATCGTATCACTGGTTGGCAAGGCGACAACCATATAAGTATTGGCTTCCACCGCCGTATCCGCCGCTATCGCATCCTTGGCGCGGAAACCAAGCCCATAGGAAGAGCCGGGTTTAATCTCGCTGCCCTGGATGCGCAAACTGAGCGCGTCGGCGGCAGATATTGTGGCGCTGGTCTTTAAGGTGACGAATATCTTGGAATCACTGCCCACGCCGTCAAGCAGGAGCGGGTCGCGCAGAACCATCAGGTAACGGTCATACACCTCCGCTCCTTCGGTTATCGTTTTGGTAGGTGGGGAGACCAAGGTAAGCGGAGTATCGCCTGGGGCGCCGTCAAATACGCCGTTCTTGTTCAAGTCATACCAGAGGCCAATACCGCTGGTATCGCCAAAAATAGTCATCGCGGACAGGTCGCTCACCGGAGTAAACCCGCTGGTATTCACTACCTGCACCACCACGCTCTTTAAGGCCGGTTGTGTATCCGGAGCCGTATTGGATGCCAGGTCAATTCCGATAATCGGGGTCGGATTACTGCTTATCCTGATTTGGGTATCTAACTGGCTCAAGACCACGCGCGGGTTGCCTAAAAGAGGATTATTTCGCGGCGTAGTCCGGTCAACCTCCGGATAGGA